>JAICZB010000132.1 GCA_025933895.1 Thermoleophilia bacterium | reverse complement strand
GGCGGCGTTCGTCGTCGCCGGCCTCGCCTACGCCCGCGCAATGGGCGCGTTCCGCTGGCTGCGCGACCGCTACAACCTGATCCAGATCGCGAGCGGCCTCGTGCTCGTCGCGCTCGGCCTCCTCCTCTTCTTCCACCGCGAATGGTGGCTCCAGGTCGCGGTCAACCGCGCCCTCATCGACCTCGGCCTGACGAAGCCCTAGGAACTCGCGGGCCCGCTCCGCTTCCGGGGCCATGTCCTTCCTAGTAACAGACTGTTACTAGGTGCTCGGCCACGCCGCACGATTGCTCGGAGGACATGGTCCTCGGAGACGCTGTCCAAGCTAGTAACAGACTGTTACTAGGGGAAGTGGGGCGGATCGAGGTCGAGCGAGCCCTCCGCCACGCGGGCCCGCGCCGTTTCGACCTGCGCGAGCACTGCCTCGACGTCCACCCCACGATGCGCCGGAGCGAACGGCGCGAGCCGCCGCGCCGCCTTCTCCAGCTGGCTGGCCGTCGCCACGGGCCGGCCGCGGCCCGCCTGATACCACGCGACCGCGACGTGGACGAGGCCCTGGAAGTAATCCCGCTCGTCGGCGCGCGCCGCGCGCCACGCTTCCTCGAGCTCTTCGTGGGCCTCGAAGTACCGCCGTTCGCGAATCGCTTCCAGCCCGCGCTTGAATGCCGCCTCCTCCACGTTCTAACCTTCCGCCGTGGCGACGATCCTGCTTTGTGGGGTCGAACTCTTCATGCGGGGGAAGCTCGACGCGCTCCTGCCCGGCCATCGTCTCATCACGGTCGACCACACGGAGGATCCCGAGCTCGTTCTCGCGGACGTGTCGCGCGTCGATCCGGAAGAAGTGGCGGACACGTATCCCGACATCCCGATCGTCGGCTTCACGAACCACACCGACACCTCCGGCCTCCGCGCCGCGCACGCCGCCGGCTTCGACCAGGTGCTGGTGAAGTCGGCGCTCGGAGACCAGCTCGGAGCGGTCGTCGAGGGGCTTGCAGGATCTCCTGAAGCCTGACGGTTCGAGGCGCATCCGGCCACGGCGGCTATCTACAGTAGGGCGCTGTGACATACATCATCGCCGAGCCCTGCATCGACATCAAAGACCGCTCCTGCGTGGACGTCTGCCCCGTCGATTGCATCCACGAGGCCGACCGGATCCTCGTCATCGACCCGGAGGAGTGCATCGACTGCGGGGCGTGCGAGCCGGAGTGCCCGGTCGAGGCGATCTTCCCCGAAGACGCGCTGCCGGACAAGTGGAACGCGTTCGTCGAGATCAACTACGCGTATGGCAAGGGCATGGACGTCGTCAACCAGCTGACGCAGAAGTACGCGGACGACAACGACGTCCAGAACGAGCCGATCGAATAATCGCCGCCGCGCGGGGGAACACTCCTGACGTGAACCCGAAGACTCTCGATCACGTTGCGTACTGGCTCGCCGACCGCGACGCCGTTGCGGACTTCGCCGTCCGTCACCTCGGCATGCACGTGATCGACCGGACCGACGCGTTCACGCTCGTCGGCGCCGACGCGCGGCGCGGCAAGCTGACGCTCTTCGCGGCGGACGGGCCGCGGCAGCGGGGTGCGCTCGAGCACGTCTCCCTGCGGGTGCGCGACCTCTCGCGGGCGCTCGGCGAGCTGCCGGACGACCTCGAGGTCGAGCGGCGGCGCGAGGGCGAGGCGTACTTCGAGCTGGGCGAGGGTGTCGCTCTCGGCCTCGTGGAGGCCGACACGGACCTCGACTACGACCTCGACCACGTCGCGCTGCGCTCGGTCGATCCGCAGGCGACGGCGTCGGAGTACGGATCCCTCGGCTTCGGCGCAGCGGCATCGGGCCGGTCGCGCTGTCCGCGGGTCGAGGTGGGCGGCGCGTGGATCGAGTTCCAGCCCGGCGAGCCGGGAGCGCCGGAACGGCCGCTCCTCAACCACCTCGCCGTGCTCGTCGACTCGGCGAACGAACACGTGGCAGCCGCGCGCGATCTCGGCGTCGAGATCGACGACGTCGTCGACGCGCCGAACACGCTCGCGGTCTTCGTCTGGGGCCCGGAGCGCGTGCGGATCGAGTACGTCGAGCACAAGCCGACGTTCTCGTTGACCTGAGTTGAAAGTCACGATCGCCGGCGCGGGGATGGCGGGCCTCGTCGCCGCCGTGCGCCTCCGCGAGCTGGGGCACGAGCCGCGTGTGCTCGAGAAGGGGACGCGGCCCGGCGGCTCGATGCTCCTGTCCTCCTGCGTCGTCTGGCGGCACATCGAATGGGCGCGCTTTCGCGCGGAGTGCCCGGGCGGCGACGAGCAGCTGCAGCGCCTGATCTGGGAGCGGCTTGGAGACGGTCTCCGCTGGCTCGAGTCGCTCGGGGCAGAGCCGGTCTGGCTGGACACCGAGAATCCGCTCACGACCGGCCGTCGCTACGAGCCGCGCACGTTGACGCGGCTCCTCGTCGAGGCGGCGGGCGAGGTGGAGCTCGAGGCGCCGCTGCCGACCGACGCCGAGCCGCCCGTCCTGCTCGCGACCGGCGGCTTCCCCGGGCGTCTCGCGCGCGAGCGCGGGCTGCTCCTCCGTGCGAATCCGTGGAGCGATGGAGACGGCCTCGACTTCGGCGTCGCGTTCGGCGCTGCGTCCACGGCGGGCATGGACGAGTTCTACGGCCGCGTCATGCCGGCTCCGCCCGCGCGGATCCGCGAGGCGGACTTCGTCCCACTGGCGCAGCTCTACGGCCGCGAGGCGCGTGTCTTCACGGACGATTGGCGCGAGATCACGCCACCGCAGGTCGCGTGGCACGAGAACGACCTCGCGCAGCTGATCGGCCCGCGCGCGTGGTACGTCGTCACCGAGACGAACGAGCGCATCGAGGCGGCTCGTGCCGCCGGCGCGACCATCGACCAGCGTGAAGAAGGAGTGGCGGTCCACGTCGCGGCCGCCGTGACGCACACGATCGGCGGTCTTCAGGTGGACACCCGTGCGCGTGTGGCAGGCGCAGACGGCCTCTGGGCGGCGGGAGTCGACGCCGGGGGGGTGGCGACGGGCGGCTACGCGAGCGGTCTCGCCCAGGCGCTCGTGCTCGGTCTCGCCGCCGCGGAGTCGATCGCTTCCGGCTAGCCCGCGAGATACGCGCAGACGCGGCGGTCGCCGGGCAGCGGCGACGGGGCGAGCTTCGTCACGCGCAACTGCTTGCCCTCGAACTCGACCTCGGCGCCGACCGACGGCGGTTCCCCCGGCTGCTCCACGAGCTCGTAGCCGGAGGGCTTCCAGACGAAAAGGAGGTGCTGCTGCGCGCCGTCGCCGTTCACCGCGCGGAAGATTAGTTATCCGTCGGCTGGCCGCGCAGTTCGAGGCTCATCGTCGTCCCGCCCACGTCGTGGTCGAGCGTCAGCGTCGCGCCGAGGGTCCGCGCCCGCTCGCCGAGAACCTCGAGCGCCCGCCGGCGGCGCTCGGTAGGCGCGTCGTCCCGGATCACGAGGCGGAGCGTGCCGGGTAGGTCCGTGGTGGCCGTGACCTCGAAGCGGGAGGGAGGCCCGCGCCTGATCGCCTCCTCGAGCGCCTCGCGCACGATCTGGTAGAGAGCCGCCTGCGTCCGCTCGCCGAGCGCGTCGATCATCGCCACGTCGAGCGTGACCTCGATCCGGTGCTCGCGGCCGCGCGACTGCATGAGCGCGTCGACCGCGGCCGTGAAGCCGTGATCGCGGAGCGCCACCGGCTCGAGGTTGAAGGACAGGTCGCGCAGCTCGCCGACCGTCGTTCGCGTCCTGGCGAGCGCCCGGTCGAGGATCTCGCGCGCCTGATCCTGCTCGCCGCGGCTGATCAGGTCGAGCGACGCGTCGAGCATGAGCGCGACGCCGGCGAGCGACTGAACCGGGCCGTCGTGGAGGAAGAGCGCGATGCGCCGCCGCTCGTCCTGCTCTGCTGCGAGGACCTGCTCGGCCAGCTCGGGGTCGGCGTTTTCGATGGTCGGGCTCCCGCCGGTCGATGGTTGCGTCACTAGTCGATGATCGCTTCGCGAAGCGCGATCGCGACCGCGTGGGTGCGCGTGTCGGCTTCGAGCTTGGCAAGGATGTGGCGGACGTGGCTCTTGACCGTCTCCTGGCTGATGAAGAGCTGGCCGGCGACGTCGGAGTTCGACATCCCGTCGGCGAGGAGCTGGAGGATCTCCCGCTCCCGCGTCGTGAGCATGTCGTCCTTGTCCCGGCCGGTCAGGAAGGCGGGCATCAGCGCGGGGTCGACGTAGCCCTCCCCGCCGGCGACCTTCTCGATCGCGCGCAGGAGCGTCTCGTGCGGCGCTTCCTTGAGGACGTAGCCCTTGGCGCCCGAGTCGAGCCCGCGGCTGAGCAGGCTACGCTCGCTGTAGGCGGTGAAGATGAGGACGGCGCTGTCGGGCGACTTGTCCATCAGCGCCTTCGTCGCCTCGAGCCCGTCCATGCCCGGCATGCGGACGTCCATGATCACGACCATGGGACGCCGCCGCTCGGCGAGCGCGACGGCTGCCTCGCCGTCTGCCGCCTCGCCGATCACGCGGATGTGCGGTGCCCGGCTCAGCGACAGGCGAAGCCCTTCGCGCACGACCTCGTGGTCGTCGACGATCAGACAGGTGATCTCGGTGGCAGCCAACGGCCGGGTGATCATAGAACGGCGCTCAGCTATCACATAGCCGCTATTTGCAGCTGCTCCCCCACAGCGGGCGGCTCGAGTGGCTCGCGGCGCCGGTCGCGGACGCCGTGGCTGCGCGCGAGGGCGCGGACTCGCGTCCGCACCGGATCCGTCTCGCTGCGTGGCAGATAGGCGCCTCGGCGGTACAGCCGCTCGTACTCGGGGAGGAGCTCGGGCCAGTCGCGCTCGAGCGCCGCGAGGAAGTGCTCGCGCGTTCCCGGCCGCAGGTAGAGGAGGTTCGCCCAGATCCCGGTCGCTCCCGCCGCCCTCGCCTCGCGCACGACCTCGGCGAGGAGCTCGCGGCGGTCGCTCAGCCCGGGGAGGATCGGCGCCATCCCGACTCTGGCGTCGATTCCGGCATCGACGAGCATCGAGAGAGCGCGGAGCCGCTGGCGGGGCGGCGACGTTCCCGGCTCGGTGCGGCGCCAGATCTCGTGGTCGAGCGTCGGGACGGAGAACGTGACCGAGACCTCGGCCCGGCGGGCCGCCTCGGCGAGCACGTCGACGTCGCGCACGACGAGCGGCCCGCGCGTGATGATCGAGAACGGGCTCGCGGCCTCCGCGAACGCCTCGATGCACGCCCGGGTGAGCCGGTAGCGCCCCTCGGCGGGCTGGTACGGGTCGGTCGCCGCGCCGATCGCGACCGGCTCGCGCTGCCACGAGGAGCGCCCGAGCTCCCGCCGCAGCACCTCCGCGACGTTCGGCTTCACGCGGATGCTCGCGCCGTAGCGGTCGTCCCACGGCCGGTCGGCTCGCGCCTCGAAGGCGCGCACGTAACAGAACGTGCAGCGGTGGGCGCAGCCCATGTACGGGTTGAGCGACCAGGCGAACGGCATGCCGCGCACCCGGTTCAGCGCGCTGCGGCAGGGCTCCTCGCGGTACTCGACCCGCATCCTCGGAGGATAGCGAACACACGTTCGTGTCAACCGAGCACGCCGGAGCCGTCCCTATACTCCGGCCGGAGAGTTGGACGAGAACCCTCCTAGTACCTACGCCCTCGGGGCGAGGGCGTGACAGTCCTCTTCGAGCTGATCGGGGTCGCAGTCCTGATCCTGCTCAACGCGTTCTTCGTGGCCGCGGAGTACGGCCTCGTCACGGCGCGCCGGACGCGCATCATCGAGCTCCAGCACCAGGGGAACCGCCGCGCGCGCGACGTCCTGCGGATCACGGGCGACCCGGGCCGGTTCATCGCGGCCATGCAGCTCGGCGTCACGCTCACCTCGCTGGGCATCGGCGCCCTCGGCGAGGAGACGCTGTCGCGCGAGTTCAAGCACTGGATGGCGGCGGCCCTCGCCATCCTCATCGCCTACGCGATTCTCAGCTTCTTCCATGTCGTGTTCGGCGAGCTGGTGCCGAAGGGCGCGGCGCTCGGCCATGCGGAGGGGACCGCGCTCTGGGTCTCGATCCCGGTCCGCGCGTTCCTTACGGTGTTCCGCCCGGCGATCTGGCTCTTGCAGGCTGCGTCCGACGCGATCCTCCATTCGTTCGGGTTGGAGCCTCCCGGCGCCGAGCGCGAGGTGCACTCGGAGGCCGAGCTGCGGATGCTCGTCTCCCGCTCGACCCAGCAGGGGCAGATCGAGGAGGGCGAGCGGGAGATGATCGACAAGGTTTTCGTCTTCGGGGACAAGGACGTCGCGGACGTGATGGTCGCGAAGCCCGACGTGGCCGCGATCTCGGTCGAGCTGCCGCCGGAGGAGGTGCTCGCGGTCGTCCTCGACTCTCCGTACACGCGCTATCCGGTCTACCGCGAGTCCCTCGACGACATCGCCGGCGTGCTCCACGTGCGCGACCTGTTCAGCGCGATCCACGACCGCGGCCTCGCCGAGGCCGACCTCGAAGGGCTGCTCCGGCCCGCGTACGTCGTCCCCGAGACGAAGGACCTCGCCTCGCTCCTGCAGGAGTTCCGGCGTACGAACAACCATTTCGCGGTCGTCGTCGACGAGTACGGAGCGATGGTCGGGATCGCGACGCTCGAGGACCTGCTCGAGGAGATCGTCGGCGAGATCGAGGACGAGTTCGACGTGCCCGAGGAGCCGGTCGAACAAATCGGCGAGGACTCGTACCGCGTCGACGGGATGTTCTCGATCGACGAGTTCAACGACCGCTTCGGCACCGAGCTGCCGCAGGAGGACTTCCACACCGTGGCGGGCTTCGTGTTCGGCCAGCTCGGGCGGGCGCCGGAGCCGGGCGACGACGTCTC
>JAICZB010000285.1 GCA_025933895.1 Thermoleophilia bacterium | reverse complement strand
GGCTCCCTGCAGCGGACTCCCCGGCGATCCGCAACGTCCCGGGCAGATCGGCCGCGCGGACGGCGAAGCCGTCCATCGCAGAGCTCGGGAACGGCGGGAGGTCGATCCGCGCCCGCACGTCCTCCGCGGTGACTCGTCCACCCGCCTGGGCGACCGGCACCGGCTCCGGAGGGAGCACCCGGACGTGGGCCAGAACCCGCTCCTGCGCCTCCTCGAGAGTGAGTAGTGAAGCCACGGCGGGTACATACCGTAGTCGTGAGGCAGGGAGACGAAGTGGCCGGTCGGTACCGGCTCGACGAGTTGCAGGGCCACGGCCCGATGTCGGAGGTCTGGCGCGCACACGACCGCACGCTCGACCGCACGGTCGCGCTGAAGATCCTGTCGCCGACCGCCGATCTGACGCGGTTCCGCCGCGAGGCTCAGGCGGTGGCAGCTCTCGCCCACGAGAACGTGATGCGCGTCTACGACTACGGCGAGGACGAGGCCGGCCCGTTCATGGCGCTCGAGTGGTTGCCCGGCGGGACGCTCGAAGACCGGCTGTCGCACGGCGCGCTTCCGCCCGACGAGACCCATCGCGTGGCAGAAGGCATCGCCGCAGGCCTGGCCCACCTGCACGGCCGCGGCCTCGTCCACCGGGATCTCAAGCCTGCGAACGTCCTGTTCGACGAGGAGGATCGGCCGAAGCTCGCCGACTTCGGGCTCGTGCGGCATACAGCAGGCTCCGGCACCCTGACCGAGGCCGGAACCGTGCTCGGGACGGCCTCGTACATCTCTCCGGAACAGGCCGCCGGAGAGCCGGCCGGAGCCGCGAGTGACGTCTACTCGTTCGGCGTCATCCTCTTCCGGATGCTGACCGGTGCGCTGCCGTTCACGGCGGACAGCGCGCTGGCCCTCGTCGACATGCACCGGCATGCTGCTCCGCCCGCGGTCGAGGCTCTGCAGCCGGAGGCGCCGCCTGCGCTGGCCGCGCTCACCGCCGCCGCGCTGCGCAAGGACCCCGCGCAGCGGCCGGCCGACGGCGCGGCGCTGTGCGACGCCCTGCTCGGCGCGGAGCCTGCCGCGCACGCGGCCGCGGCAGACACCCAGGCCACACAAGTCCTCCCGGCTCCGGCGCCTCCTCCGACGCGTGGGCCGCGCCGGGTGCCGCTCGCCGTTGCCGGCGGAGTCGTGCTCCTCGCAGCCGCGGGCGCCGTGCTCGCCTGGGGCGTCACGCGGACGGGCACCGCGCCCGAAGGAGGGCCTTCCGGGGGGTCGGTCACCGGCACACACTCCGGTAGTCGAGCTCAGACGACGCAGGTCGCGGGAACAACACGGAGCCGGGTGACTACCGGAGACCACACGACATCGAACCGCCGAACCACCGCAACCAACCCGACCACCGCAACCACCGCGACAACCGGGCGCACCACGACGGCTGCCACGACAACCCGGCGAACGACTACGACGACTCCGACGACGACTGCTCCGACGACGACGATCGGCACCACCACGACGCCGACGACGACTCCTCCGACGACGACGACCGGCGTCGGGACGACGACTGCCGTTACCGGGACGACGTGACGGGCGCAGCCGGAGTCGAGGCGTCCGTGTACGCATAGCGACCGGCCCACGGCACGAACCGCGCCGGAGAGACCGGCGGCGGGAAGGCCGCGGCGCCCGAGCCTTCGACGGTGCGTTCCATGAACGATCGCCAGGCGGCTGCGGGCAGTGTGGGGCCCGCGACGGCGGCGCCGTGCACGTCGAGCATCGGGACCTCCGCCTGCGGATAGCCGATCCAGACCGTCGCTTCTAGCGCCGGCGTGTAGCCGCAGAACCAGGCGTCCGCGTAGTCGTCGGTCGTCCCCGTCTTGCCTGCGTCCACGCGGCCCGGGACATGAGCGCCGACCCCTGTGCCGTGAAGCATGTTCTCCTCGAGCACGCGGGTGACCGTCGCCGCGACCCAGTCCGGGATCACTCGCTCCTGATGCAGGTCGCCCAGGCCGGCGTCCACCTTCCCGCCGGGAAAGACGACTCGGCGGATCGCGAGCGGCCGGGAGTACACGCCGCCCGCGGCCAGCGTCGCGTAGACCGAGGCCATGTCGAGCGGCGTCACCGCGCCCGTGCCGAGGGCGAGCGACGGAGTCGGCTGCAACTGCGACTGCACGCCGAGCTTCTGCGCCATCGCCGCGATCGAGTCCGGGCCGACGTCGAGCGCGAGCCGTGCGTAAACCGTGTTGTCGGAGTGGAGCGTGGCCGCGGCGACCGTCTCGGGCCCCCCATAGGTGCCGTCATAGGTCCGGACGCGCCATTGGAGCGGCGCGTAGTAGAACGGCGCCGACAGGTAGCGCGTCGCCCAGGGGTTCATCCCCTGTGCCACCGCCGCGGCGAGGACGATGGGCTTGAAGGTCGAGCCCGCCTGGCGCTCGGCGGTCGTGGCGAGGTTGAACTCGTTGCCGGGTGTGCCCGGAGTGACAGCCGCCATCGCCCGGATGGCTCCGGTGGCAGGATCGATC
>JAICZB010000294.1 GCA_025933895.1 Thermoleophilia bacterium | reverse complement strand
GAGGGCGATCGAATCCCCGAGGAGGACGGCGACGAGGTCGAGCGAGATCGCGCCGAGCAGCATCCGCGTGCGGACGATGAAGCCGATCCCGGCGGAGAGGCTCTGCCAGTTCAGCTCCGTCGCGGGCGCGACGGCGACGCGCTGCGTGACGCCGAGCATCGTGATGCACGCGAGCAGGAGAAGGGCGGCGGCGGTGATGTAGACCGCGACCGGCTCGACGGCGAAGATCACGCCGCCGATCGCCGGGCCGACGACGACCCCGAGCTGGCTCGCGACGCTGCGCAGCGCGACCGCCCCGGCCAGGAGCTCGGGCGGCACGATCTCCGGCGTGAGCGAGCGGCCGGCCGGGTTTGTCACCGCCGAGGCGACTCCGGCCGTGACTGCGATCGCGAGGAACGGCCAGAGCTTGTGTGCGCCGGCGAGCGTGACCACGACGAGCACCGCCGCGATCGCCACCTGGATGGCGAGCCCTACCGCGGCGACCATTCGTCGCTCGACCCGGTCGGCGAGCTGTCCGGCGGGCAACGCGAGGATCGGCAGCGGCACGAACTCCGCGAGCCCGATCAGGCCGAGGTCGAGCGGGTCCCGGTGAATCGAGTAGACCTGCCAGCCGATCGCGACAACGAGCATCTGCGACGCGAGGCCGTTGGCGAGCGAGGATGTCCAGAGCAGCGCGAAGTCGCGCAGCCGCAGCACAGGGGGCAGGCGGTGCCTCACGAGCGCGAACGTTAGGCTCCGCCACGGTGGGTGAGGGGCACGAAACGACGGCGGGGAAGCTCGAGTGGCTGGAGGAGCTGCGTGGACAGGCGCTCCACGCAGGCAGCGAGAAGGCCGTGGCGCGACGTCGTGAGGAGGGGAGGCTCCTCGCCCGCGAGCGCGCGCAGAAGCTCTGCGACCCGGGTTCGTTCGTCGAGCTCGACCGCTACGTCCGCCACCGCGAATCGAACTTCGGGATGATGGACCGCCGCCCGTATGGCGACGCCGTCGTCACCGGCTACGGGAAGATCTTCGGCCGCCGCGTCTTCGTCTTCTCCCAGGACTTCACCGTCTTCGGCGGCTCCCTGAGCGAGGTCTTCGCCGAGAAGATCTGCAAGGTCATGGATCTGGCGGTCAAGTACGGCTGCCCGGTGATCGGGATCAACGACTCGGGCGGCGCGCGGATCCAGGAAGGCGTCGTCTCGCTCGCCGGCTACGCGGAGATCTTCTGGCGCAACGTGCAGGCGTCGGGGGTGATCCCGCAGATCTCTCTCGTGATGGGCCCGTGCGCCGGCGGCGCCGTCTACTCGCCCGCGATGACCGACTTCATCTTCATGGTCGAGGGCTCGTCGTACATGTTCATCACCGGCCCCGACGTCGTGAAGACGGTGACGGGCGAGGAGGTGACGTTCGAGGAGCTCGGCGGCGCCGCGACGCACGCATCGAAGTCGGGCGTCGCCCAGTTCACGGCGCCGGACGAGGAGACCTGCCTCGAGGACGCGCGCTACCTCCTCTCGTTCCTGCCGCAGAACAACGCGGAGCGCCCGGAGTGGAGCGCTCCCACCGACCCGCAGGACCGGGAGGATGCCGAGCTCGACACGCTCGTCCCCGACAACCCGAACAAGCCGTACGACATGCACGACGTCATCCGGCGTGTCGTCGACGACGGCGAGTTCCTCGAGGTGAGCGAGCACTGGGCGGAGAACATCGTCTGCGGCTTCTCGCGGCTCGGCGGTCATCCGGTCGGTGTCGTCGGCAACCAGCCGCGCTCGCTCGCGGGCGTCCTCGACATCGACGCGTCGAACAAGGCAGCGCGGTTCGTCCGCACCTGCGACGCGTTCAACGTCCCGCTCGTGACGTTCGTCGACGTGCCCGGATTCCTGCCGGGAACGGCCCAGGAGTGGGGCGGGATCATCCGCCACGGCGCGAAGCTCCTCTACGCCTACTGCGAGGCGACGGTGCCGAAGCTGACGGTGATCACGCGCAAGGCGTACGGCGGCGCATACGACGTCATGAGCTCGAAGCACATCCGCGCCGACTTCAACTTCGCCTGGCCCACCGCCGAGGTCGCCGTCATGGGGCCGGAGGGCGCGGTCAACATCATCTACCGCGACCGTCCCGAGGAGGAGCGGTCCGCGCTCATCGCGGAGTACAAGGAGACGTTCGCCAACCCGTACAGCGCGGCCGAACGCGGTTACGTGGACGACGTGATCGAGCCGCGGCGCACGCGCCCGATGCTGATCGACGCGCTCGAGACGGCGCGCACGAAGGCCGAGCCGCGGCCCCGCCGCAAGCACGGCAACATCCCGCTCTAG
>JAICZB010000005.1 GCA_025933895.1 Thermoleophilia bacterium | reverse complement strand
GGCGATCGTCTCGTAGGTCTCCGCGGCCTCGAGCCACTCGCCGCCGACGAAGTGGCCGTAGCGGTCGGCGATGTGGACGATGTCGCGCGACTCGGGAGCGCGCGCGTACGTCCAGTCGCCAGGGACGGCGACCTCGTGCTGCGGCTTGTCTAGTTCAGCCACGGCTGCTCCGGAGGTGGGCGGCGCGGGCGGGTTCGGCGCGTGGCGGGCGCGTACCCCAAACCCACCCCCCACCCTTATGGGAGGGGGACAGGATAGGGCCGAGAGGCTCGTGCGAATGTGCCGTCTGTGTCACGAAACGGTGCCTGTTCAATCCCGCGTGAAGTAGTCGCCGCTCTGGTAGGCGCCCGTGCGCTCCTTGCGGAGCTGCATCAGGATGTCGTTGAGGAGCGACGATGCGCCGAGCCTGTACCTGCCCGGCGTCAGCCACTCCGGCCCGAGCGTCTCGTGCACGAGCACGAGATGCTGCACCGCCTGCTTCGCCTGCCGGATCCCGCCGGCCGCCTTGAAGCCGACGCGGCGGCCGGTCTCCTCGTACACGTCCCGGATCGCCTCCAGCATGCACAGCGCGACGGGCAGCGTCGCGGCAGGCGAGATCTTCCCGGTCGACGTCTTCACGAAGTCCGCACCGGCCGCGATCGCGAGCAGCGTCGCGCGCCGCACGTTGTCGTACGTGCCGAGCTCGCCGGTCTCGAGGATCACCTTCAGGTGGGCGCCGCCGCAGGCCTCCTTGACCTGGACGATCTCGTCGTAGACCTTCGCGTAGCGGCCCGAGAGGAAGGCGCCGCGGTCGATCACCATGTCGATCTCGTCCGCCCCGAGCTCGACGGTGGCGCGAACGTCGGCAACCTTCACCGCCGTCGGGTACTGGCCGGATGGGAACCCCGTCGCAACCGCCGCCACCTTCACCTCGCTACCGGCCAGCCGTTCCCGCACCGCGGGCACGAGGTTCGGGTAGACGCACACCGCCGCGACCGCCGGAACGGACGGATCGGCCGGATCGGGGCGCCGCGCCTTCGAGGCGATCGCCGCGGCCTTGCCCGGCGTGTCCGCTCCCTCGAGCGTCGTCAGATCGGTCGTTCGGATCGCCAGCTGGAGCGCCCAGACCTTCGCCTCTCGCTTGATCGAGCGCTTCGCGAGCGACGCCGCACGCTCCTCGAGCGCCACCGCGTCGACCGCACCGATCCGCGGCAGCCGAGCCTCGAGCGGCAGCTCGAACCCCGCCGGCAATGCAGGCGCCTGGGCCATGAGGCTGAGTCTAGTCCGGGCTTCTGCACCGGCAAACAGGCCCGCTCCGAAGGCGCCGGAAACCAGGGCTACCCTGTTCACCGATGATGAGGGCTCTTGCGAGTCTGGCCGCCTTGGCAGCGGCATCGGCGGTTTCGGCAGCCGCCGGACCCGGCGCGACGCGTCCCCACCCGGCGCGGGGGACACGCGCGGTCGCGGGCTTCTCCGACACCGCCGAGACGGTGATGGGGACGCTCGTCGCGCCGCCGAGCCGGAGGTTCCTCACGCGAGTACGCAACGGGAAGATGGGTGGCGTCCTGCTCCTCGGCAACGGCTGGCTCACGCGCAGCATCGCCACGACCGTCACGGCCGAGCTGCAGCAGGCCGCGTGCACTCGCGGTGAGCCACTGCTCATCGCCGTCGACCAGGAAGGCGGTCTCGTCAGGCGCCTCGCCTGGGCGCCGCCGACCGAGGCACCCGACGAGATGACGAGCGCATCCGTCGCGCAGTCCCAGGCCGCCGGCGCAGCCGCGGCGCTTCGCTCCGTCGGGATCGACGTCGACTTCGCGCCGGTCGTCGACACCCCCGGCTCGGCGGGCAACTTCCTCGGCTCGCGCGCGTTCTCGCGGTCCAGGACGTGGAACGCGGAGATGGCCCGCGCGTTCGTCGGCGGCCTGCAGACGAACGGGATCGCGGCGACGGCGAAGCACTTCCCCGGCCTCGGGCTCGCGAGCGGGAACACCGACCACGGGCGGATCGTGATCAGATCCGCAGCCTGGAAGCTCCGCCAGGGCCTGCTCCCGTTCCAGAGCGCCGTCCGCGCGGGCGTGAAGCTCGTGATGGTCTCGACCGCGGTCTACCCGAAGCTCGACGGCTCGAAGAAGCCGGCCGCGTTCTCGAGCACGATCATCGCCGGGTTGCTGCGCAAGAAGCTCGGCTTCACCGGCGTGACCGTGACCGACTCGCTCACCGCTCCGGCCGCCGACAGGATCCCGCACACCGCGACCCGCGCGATGCTCGCCGGCTCCGACCTCCTCATCTTCGGCGCCGAGAGCGCGAGCGAGCGCGGCTACTCGACGCTGCTCTCGGACAAGGCGAGCTCGCCGCGACTCCAGGCACGGCTGACGCGGGCGGCGGCCAGGATCCGCGCCCTGAAGGCCTGGCTCGTCTTGCACGGCGGCCCCATCTGCGCGTCCGGATAGAGCGTGTCTAGAGCCCGAGCCGCTCGAGCGTCGCGGCGTCCCGGCGCCATCTCGGCCGCACCTTCACCTTGAGCTCGAGGAAGATCGACTGGCCGAGCAGCGCCTCGATCTCCGGCCTCGCGCGCGTCCCGATCTCCTTCACGACGCTGCCGCCCTTGCCGACCACGATCTGCTTCTGCGACTCGGTCTCGACGAGGATCGACGCGCGCACGACCTTCTCCTCGATCTCCTCCACCTCGACCGAGATCGCGTGCGGCACCTCGTCGCGCGTCAGCCAGAGCGCCTTCTCGCGGACGAGCTCCGCCAGCTGCAGCTCGACGGAGAGATCGCTGCGCTGCTCCTGCGGGAAGTACAGCGGCCCCTCGGGCAGGAGCCCGACGAGCTCGTCGTGCAGCGCAGCCACACCATCCCCGGTCTTCGCGCTGACGGGATGCAGCGCGTGGAACGTCCCGAGCCGTGCGGCGGCGGTCATCTGCTGCGCCACGTGCCCGGCCTTGAGCCGGTCGACCTTGTTGAGCGCGATCACGACGGGTACGCCGAGTCCGAAGACGCGCGAGGCGATGAAGCGGTCGCCTGCGCCGATCCGCTCGCGCGCCGAGAGGACGAAGAGGACGGCCTCGATCTCTTCGAACGCCGCGTCGACGGTCTTTTGCATGCGCTCGGTCAGCGCGTCGAGCGGTCGCTGGAACCCGGGTAGGTCGGCGAGGACGAGCTGGTAGTCGTCGCCGTTCGCGATCCCGAAGATGCGCCGGCGGGTCGTCTGCGGCTTGTCCGAGACGATCGCGACCTTGCCGCCGCAGAGCGCGTTCACGAGCGTCGACTTGCCGACATTCGGGCGACCCGCGACGGCGACGATCCCCGACCTCACAGCTCTACCTGCATCACCGGCAACGACCGGCCCCACGAGCTCGTCGCAGTGCCGACGACCGCCGCGCCCATGCGCTCGTAGAAGCCGACGGCGTTCGGATCGGCTTCCCACCGCAGAGCGCGGGCACCGAGATGGCGAGCGTGCGCCTCCGCCTGCCGGAAGAGGACGGTCCCGATCCCCGTTCCGATGGCGCGCGGCTCGACCCAGAGATCGTCGAGCTCGCAGATGCCTTCGCTCGGCGGCAGCAGAGCCGACCAGGCGACGATCTCGCCGGCGACCTCGGCGATCCAGATCTCGCGCGACAGGTCGAGCGTCTCGGCCCAGTTGCCGACGCGCTCCGCGTCGTAACCCCAGTGAGCCTTGGACGCCTCGGCGACGGCCCGCAACCTCGGCTCGTCGCCGGGATCCGCCGGCCGCAGCAGCGGCTCGGTCATGTCTGCGGCAGATCCCACGTCTCCGGCAGCAGCTCGTCGGCGGCGTACGTCGCGACCGTTCCGTCGGCCCGGCGGAAATGGACGCGCTCGAAGCGCCACTCGTGCAGCCACTGGCGGCAGCCGCCACACGGGGACGCAGTGATCGCGATCGCCTCCACATCTCCCGGCCGCACGCCCTCGCTCGCGGCCTTCGCGATCGCCGCCCGTTCCGCGCAGACTCCCAGCGGATAGGCGGCGTTCTCGACGTTCGCCGCCGCGAAGACGCGCCCGTCGTGCAGCAGCACTACTGCCCCGACCTGGTACTCCGAGTAGGGGGCGTACGCGTGCGCCGCCGCCGCGTCCGCCTGCGCGAGCAGCTCCTCGCCGCTCATCGGCTTCCTCCGACGAGGAAGCTGCCGTTGGCCGTCATGGTGAGATCGACGTCTAAACCGAGTGGGCGAACGCGATCGGCCAGCTCGTCCGGCTCCCAGCGGCGCTTGACGATCCGGAACGCTCGACCGTCGGCCACCGTCCGCGTCTCGAGCTCCCCCTCCTGGTCCGTTCCAGTGTGTGCCTTGTCGCCCGCGGAGCTGTCGATCAGGAAGACGCGGCCCGCCGGTCGTAGCGCCGAGCGCACGAGCCCCCAGAACGCGTCGAACCGTTCCTGGGGGACGTGAGAGAGCCAGAAAGAGAAGAAGACGACGTCGAAGCGCTCCGCCGGATGCCACGAGAAGACGTCCGCCTGCACGAGTTTCGCGGCCGGCGTGTTGAGCGCGAGCGTCTCCGCGTTCGCGTCCACGGCGACGACGCGATCCGCGAGCCGGACGAGCTTGCGCGTCCAGATTCCCGTGCCGGCGGCGAGCTCGAGGACGGCGCCGCCGGGCGCGAACCCCTCGAGCGCCGCCTCGGCCTCTGCAACGTCCGCCTGCCAGCGCGCGAGCGCATCGGGCTCGAGCTCGTAGCGGCCGCGCCGGTACCACCAGTCGTCGTACTCCGGCGCGCGCTCCGCGTAGTAGCGCTTCTGTTCTCCCAAGACGTCGCTCATGCGACTACCGCATCGCCGAGCAACCGCTCGACGCCGGCGAGCGTATCCGCATACCGCGCCGCGCGTGGATCGGGTCGGCGCACGAGCACGGCCGGGATGCCGAGCTCCTCGGCGCCCAGCACGTCCGCGACGACGTTGTCCCCGACCATCCACGCTTCCGCCGGGCGCAGGGCGTCGAGCACCGAGGCGTATGCCTGCGCGTGCGGCTTCTCGTAGCCCGTCTCGGCCGAGCAGGAGATGAAGGCGACGACCTCGTCGAGGCCGAGGCCGGCGACGATCTGGCGCAGCTCGGGCACGTGGTTGGAGAGGATCGCGTGCGTCCAGCCCGCCTCCGTGAGCCGCGCGAGCGCAGGGAGCGTGTCGTCGAAGAGCGCCCAGCCCACCTGCGGGTCGACGTAGAGCCGGCGCGCCGCGTCCGCCAGCTCGAGGGCCCGCGCAGGCGCGTAGCCGGCCGCCTCGTACGCCCGCGAGAGCACCGGACGCACCGACGCCCACCAGGCCTCCGGCTCGCACAACTCCGGGTGCGCCACCTCGGGCTGGTGCCAGGGAAACCCGTCCCTCAGATGAGGCCGGAACGTGTCGCCGGAGTGCGCGTGTCCCGGCTCCTCGGCGTCGAGCGCCTCGGCGAGCAGGATGCTCCAGCCGGTCTCGCCGCGCCGGTGCGCGAGCGTCCCGTCGAAGTCCCAGATCAGCAGGCGGTCGACGGTCAAGGTCACCCGATGAGCTGGAAGACGACGAGGGTCGTAAGCGCTCCGAGCGCACCTCCGTACACGACCTCGAGCAGCGAGTGGATGCCCGACTCGACGCGGGTCTGGGCGACGAGCAGCGCCATGATCAGCGTCAGCGAGGAGACGACGAAGCGGTGCGTGTCGCCGACGAGATAGGTGACCGCGATCCAGCCGGCGAAAGCGAGCGCGGCGTGGCCGGACGGCAGGCCTCCGCGGAGCGGCGTGCCGCGCCCCGTCCACGCTTTCGTCGCGATCACGATCAACACGACGAGAACGAGCGCGACGAGAGTGATCTCCGCCGGCCCCTTCCGCACACGGTCGAGCACGTGCGTCGCGCGGCTGCCCGCGGCGCTCTCGAAGACGAGGTAGCCGACCGCGACCGCGGTGATCGAGGCGATGAGGACGGCGCCTGCGGCGATGTCCTTCGCGAGCTTCGCGTTGGGGTCGAACGAGGTCGTCGACACGTCGATCACGCCCTCGATCGCCGTGTTCAGCATCTCCGCGACGAGGACGAACGCGATCGCGATGACGAGCGCGATCAGCTGCAGCCGCGAGACGCCGACCGCGATCGCACCGCCGAACACGAGCACGGCGGCGAGGAAGTGGATGCGGAGGTTCCGCTGCGTGCGGAGGACGTGGATGACGCCCTCGAAGGCGTAGTTGAAGCTGTCGAGCAGGGACGGCGCGCGACCCGGGGCCGGCCGCAGGAAGCGGCGCTGCTGCCGCTCGCGTTGCTCGTCCTCGGGGCCACGCGGCAGCGGGGTGACGCTCATGGCTTCCGCTCCGTCGCCGGCAAAGCCGGCGCCTCTGCTCCTTGCGCGCCTCCGTCGAGCCTACGGCGCGCGTACACCGCCTCGCGCGCCTCCATCTCGGGACCGTGGTCGTAGCCGACGAGGTGGAGCAGCGCATGCACGAGAGGCGCCCGCCAGTGCTCTCCCACGACGTCGGGACAGACGACGACGTCGCCGAGCTGGCGCGGCATGCCGTCGGGCAGCGTCTCGAGCCCGTCGATCGGAAAGGCCAGCGCGTCGGTCGCCTCGTCGATGCCCAGGTGCTCGCGCTTCAGCTCACGGCTCTCGTCAGGCCCGACGAAGGCGAGCCCGAGCTCACCGGCACCGACGCCCTCGCCCGCGAGCACGGAGCGCGCGAGCTCGACCGCGGCCGACTCCTCCACCTCCGCGCCCGAGCGGTTGACGACGTCGACCCGTATCACCGACTCCGTTGCGTCCCCGTCTGCTCGGCATGCCGCTTGTAGGCCTCGACGATCCGCTGGACGAGCTTGTGGCGGACGACGTCCTGGTGGCTGAACTCGACGAAGGCGATGCCGTCGACCGTCGAGAGGATCTCGCGCACCTGGATCAGCCCGGACGCCTGCTCCCGCGGCAGGTCGACCTGAGTCACGTCCCCGGTCACGACCATCTTCGAGCCGAAGCCGAGGCGCGTGAGGAACATCTGCATCTGCTCGGGCGACGTATTCTGCGCCTCGTCGAGGATGACGAAGCTGTCGTTCAGCGTGCGCCCGCGCATGAAGGCGAGCGGGGCGACCTCGATCGTGCCGCGCTCCATGTAGGCGTTGAGCTTCTCCGGGTCCATCGTGTCGTAGAGCGCGTCGAAGAGCGGCCGCATGTACGGATCGACCTTTGCGAGCACGTCGCCCGGCAGGAAGCCGAGCCGCTCTCCCGCCTCGACCGCGGGGCGCGTGAGGATGATCCGGCCGACCTGCCGCTCGGAGAGCGCCGCGACGGCGAGCGCGATCGCGAGGTACGTCTTGCCGGTGCCGGCGGGGCCGATGCCGAAGGTCACGGTGCAGTCGCGGATCGCGTCGACGTAGCGCTTCTGCGTGACCGTCTTCGGCGTGATCCGCTTGCCGCGATGCGACCAGACGACGTCGGAGAAGATCTCCCGCACGTCCTCGGCCTGGTCGATCGCTCCGAGGATGGCGTCGACGGTGCCGGCGCCCACCTCCTGGCCTCCCTCGACGAGCTCGACGAGCTCCTCGACGACCGCCTGCGCCTCGGCGACCTTGAGGTCGTCTCCCCCGAGTGTCAGCCGGTTTCCGCGCAGGTTGACCGTGCAGCCGAGCCGGTCGCGGAGCGCGTCGAGCACCCCGTCGCCAATGCCGGCGAGCTCGGCCGCAACCTCGTTCGAGACGTCCAGAACGGTCTGCATCTCGGGCAGTGTAGGGCGCTCTGCGGCGCTTCCCTGTGCACGCTGGACGCCCCGGAAGGGTTCGTTGCGTAGGTCACGAACATGACTCCGTCGGCTCGATGCGCTAGCGTCCCGGGCCTCGGGTCGTCTTTCTACGCCGTTTTCTCATGCGACGTCAAGGTCTCGCCCTCCTCTGCACGCTCGGCCTCGCCGCACTCGCGGCGGCTCTGGCTGCGACCGTGGCGCGCGCGCATTCGACGCCCCAGATCAAGGCGGAGCAGGAGCACGCTCGCACCGTGCTCGCCGAAGTCGGGCGCATCGGCAAGGACCTGCAGCAGGCCGAAGACCGGGCCTGGAACGCGCAGCAGAAGCTCGCGCAGGTCAATCGGGATCTGCGGCAGAACGCGGACCGGCTCCACGTGGCGAAAGGCAACCTCCATGGCGCCCAGAAGCGAATCATGTCCCGCATCTACTCGCTCTACGTGAACGGGGCGCCGAGCACGGTCGACGTGCTCGCCGGCTCTCACAGCATCTCACAGCTGATCGACCGCTCCGAATCGGCGCAGGTGCTCTCTGACCAGGATTCGGCACTCGCGCAGCAGGCGATCCGGTTCGAGCACGCCGTGCAGCGCCGCGAGCTCCAGCTCAAGGCCCTCCAGAGCAAGCGCGAGAAGACTCTGAGTTTCTACAACGCGCAGAAGCAGGCCAAGGCATCCGAGCTCGACCAGCAGAAGCGGCTGCTCGCGTCGATCCACACGACGATCGCGAATCTCCAGGCGCAGGAGGCGGCACGCGAGAAGCGGGAGAGAGCGGCGGCGCTGGAACGGCTGAGGGAGCAGGAAGCCGCCGCGCGCCAGAGGGCGGCCCAGCAGACGGCGTCCACGCCGACGGCCACACCCACGTCCGCACCGACCTCCTCGCCGACCCCCGGGCCGCCCCCGCCGGTGACCGGAACCGGGGCCGGCCATCCCGAGGCGGCCACGATCGCCCTCGGGTACCTCGGCGTCCCGTACGTCTACGGCGGCGCCAGCCCGAGCGGCTTCGACTGCTCCGGCCTGGTGATGTACGTCTACGCCAAGCTGGGGATCTCGCTCCCGCACTACACAGTCGCGCAGTGGAACGCAACGGAGCCGATCTCCCAGTCGCAGATGCAGCCCGGCGACCTCGTCTTCTTCGACGGGCTCGGCCACGTCGGGATCTACATCGGCAACGGCCAGTTCGTCGACGCGCCGCACACCGGCTCCGTCGTCCGCATCGACAGCATCGCCGGCTTCGGCAGCTTCGACGGCGCCCGCCGCGTGCCGTAGTCAGGCGAGGGCTTCGGCGACGGCTTCGCGGAGGCCCACCGGACGCACGTCGAAGTCCCGGAGGGCCGCATCGTCCTCGACGGCGGTCCCGTATCTGAGGCTCTCGAGCAGGTTCGCTGCGAGCCGTGCGCGTTCCGGGACGAGCTCCCCCAGCCGCTCCGGCAGCGTCGATGCTCCGACGGGCACCCACGGAACGGGCAACGAGACGAGGACGCCCGGACGGCCCCGCCGCCTGGCGATCTCGTCCACGAGATCACGATAGGTGCCGCGGTCCGCGCCGCCGATCTCGTAGACGACGCTTCCCTCGAGCGACACGTCGAGCGCCGCGACGAGGTACGCGACCACGTCGTCGACGCCGATCGGCTGGGCGGGGTTGTCGAGCCAGTCGGGGCCCACGAGCACGGGCAGCGCGTCCACGAGGTCGCGGACGAGCTCGAACGACGCGCTACCGGCTCCTACGACGATCGAGGTCCGGAACTCGATGGTCGGGATCCCGCTACCGCGAAGAATCTCGCCGACCTCACGCCGGCTCTCTAGGTGAGGGGACAGGTCGTCGTCGTGGACGATGCCGCCGAGGTACACGAGCCGCCCCACCCCGCGATCTCGAGCTGCCGCGGCGAACGTCTCGGCGGCGCGGCGTTCGTCCTCTTCGAACTTTCCCGCCAGTCCGAGCGAATGCACGAGGTAGTACGCCACATCGACGCCCCAGAGGAGCTCCAGCATCGAGCCCCGGTCGGCGACGTCGCCGACGATCAGGCCCTCGCCGCCACTCCGCGAGACGGCACGGACCTCGATGCCGCGCTGCTCGAGCGCTCGAACGAGACGCGAGCCGACGTGGCCGCTCGCCCCGGCGACGAGCGCCGTCGTCACACGCGCCTGCTCAGCACGCCGAGGAACACCCCGAACAGGGCATGGCCGGTCGTCGCCTGGGCGAAGACGCGAGGGTTCGAGACCAGCGGAGGCCACTCGCCGCGGCGCCGCTTCGGATGGATCCGGTCGAAGACCGCGAGCAGAGGCCAGAGGAGGGTGTTCTCGGCCAGGGCGGCGGCGACACCCTTCGTCACACCGCGCCCGCCCAGCCGGCAGAAGACATAGCCGAAGGCGAAGCCGCCGGCTGCGTGGGTCGCCGCATTCGCAAGCGGCTCCAGAGGTCCCTCGGTGATGAACGGGCCGAGGAGCTTCGCGTCCGCGTACGGCGTCCGGAACGTTCGCTCGAGCACGGGGTCGAGAGCCGTCCAGAGCGTCGCCGCCACTGCGCCCGCGATCCCGCCTCGCACGTTCCTCGTCACACTGCCGTCCTGCCCGCGCCGCTCGAACCTATGCCTCGAAGGGACGGCTCCCTAGGCGAGCTTCTCGCGGACGATCTGGCTGACCTGCGAGCCGTCGGCGCGGCCGGCGATCTGGGGCATGACGTCGGCCATCACGCGACCGAGATCGGCCATGCTCGTCGCGCCGACCTCCGCGATCACGTCGTCGACGATCTCGTCGATCTCGTCCTCGGAGAGCGGCTCCGGCATGAACTCCTCGAGCACCTCGAGCTCGCGCTCCTCCGCATCGGCCTGCTCCTCGCGCCCGCCGGTCCGGAACGCCTCGGCCGCCTCGACCCGCCGCTTCCGCTCGCGCTGGAGCACCTGCAGCTCCTCCTCCTCGCTCAGCGGGCGCTGCAGCTCCTTCTCGGAGTTCTTGAGCGCGTTGAGGATCAGGCGGAGCGTGTCGCGTCGCTCCGCGTCGCGCGCGCGCATCGCATCCTTCAGCTCGTCGTCGATCTCCTCGATCAGGCTCATTCCGCCCAGCCGCCTTTGATGTGCCAGTGCAGGTGGAACACCGTCTGGCCCGCCGTCGGGCCCACATTGACGGCGACACGGTAGTCGGTCAACCCCTCGCGCGCAGCCACGTCGGCGACGAACTCGAGCATCCGCTTCGCTTCCTCCGGCGGAAACTCGCCGATCTCGCGGAACGAGTCGATGTGCCGCTCGGGCAGGACGAGCAGGTGGACCGGCGCCTGCGGATTGATGTCGCGGATCGCGACGAAGCCGCCGGTCGCGGCGACGTGGTCGCCCTCGCGATAGAGCTTGCAGAAGAGGCAGTCGTCGCTCACGCGGCGAGAATCCCCTCCTCCGAGACCGCGGCCCCGCGGACGCCGACCAGCTCGCCCACGGGCGCGGACTCGGGCACGAGCCAGGGCGAGTAGTCGTCGCCGTAGCCGCGGCCCGGCCGGTCTACGAGCACGACGTCGTCGCGGCCGACCTTCGAGCCCCAGTGGGCCAGGCACGCCGCGTGGGACGCTGCCCGCAGGCGCGCGCTCCGCTCCTTCTTGACCTGCGACGGGACGGGGTCGTCGGCAGCGGTGACGGTTCCCGGGCGGGGCGAGTACGGGAAGACGTGCACCTTCGTCAGGCCCGCCTCCTCGACGACGCGAAGCGTGTTCTCGAATGCGCGCTCGTCCTCCGCCGGGAAGCCGACGATCACGTCGCTCGTGAGGTTGAACTCCTCCCGCAGTCCCTCGAGCCGGCGGAGGTACGTGCCCGTGGAGTAGCGGCGGCCCATCGCCTGCAGGACGGCGTCGTCGCCGGACTGCAGCGGCACGTGCAGATGCCGGCTCGCCGTCGGCGTCTCGCGCAGCGCGCGGACGAGCTCGTCGTCGACGTGGTTGATCTCGATCGACGAGAGGCGCAGCCGCTCCAGGCCCGGCGTCGAGCCCGCCTCCCGGACGAGCCGCGGCAGCCGGTAACCGGCGGCCCGGTCGCGGTAGCAGCCGAGGTTGATGCCGGTGAGGACGACCTCGCGGTGGCCCTGCGCGACGCGGCGGCGGATCTCGTCGAGCACGGCGTCTGCCGCGCGGCTGCGCGAGGCGCCGCGGACGAGCGGGATCACGCAGAAGCGGCACGAGAACGAGCAGCCGTCCTGCACCTTGACGAACGCGCGGACGCGGTCGAGGCGTGCGTCCGCCCGAACGCAGCCGATAGCTCCGACGTCCCCTGCGACGAAGTCCGGGGTCTCCTCGATCCGGCGGGCGACGACGAGGACGTTGTCGGGCAGGCCCGCGAACGCGTCGCCGGAGAGGTTCGCGCCACAGCCGGTGACGTAGACGCGCCGGTGCGTACGCGCGGCGCGGGTCGCCTCCTTCCGCGACTTCGTAACCGCTTCGTGCGTGACGCAGCACGTGTTGACGACGGCCACGTCGGCTGCCGCGTCGAGCTCCTCGTGACCGTCGGCGAGCAGCCGTTCGCGCACCGCATGCGCGTCGACGTGCGAGATCTTGCAGCCGAGAAAGCGGACGGAGAAGCTCGCCATCGCCGCGGATCGTAGAACCTGCGCGACTTCTCGCAGCGTTAGCCTCGGAACGTGACGAGGGAGGAGCCATCCTCACGGGTTCTGGCGGCCTTCGGCGCGTCCGAGCAACCGACTCCTCTCGCGGGCGGGCAGGAGACGGCCTGGCGGAGCGGCGATGTCGTCCTCAAGCCGCTCGACCGGGAGGAGGCGGAGCTCGCCTGGCAGGCGGAGCTCTTCGACTCGCTGACCGGCGAGGGATTCCGCGTCGCCCGCGCGCTGCGAGCGGCCGACGGCTCCCTCGTGGTCGACGGGTGGTGCGCCTCCCGGGCCCTCGCAGGCTGCCACCAGGATCGGAGGTGGGCCGACGTCATCGCCGTCGGCGCGCGCTTCCACGCGGCCCTCGCAAGCGCACCGCGTCCGGGCTTCCTCGACAGTCGCACGGATCGCTGGGCGGTCAGCGACCGCGTCGCGTGGGGCGAGTTGCCGGCCGACGAGTACATGCATGTGAAGCACGTGCCGCGGCTCTTCTCCGCGCTGCGTCCCGTCGATGCGCGGAGCCAGCTGATCCACGGCGACCTGACCGGGAACGTCCTCTTTGCGCCCGGCCTCCCGCCTGCGGTGATCGACTTCGCGCCGTACTGGCGGCCGCCGGCGTTCGCCTCGGCGATCGTCGTGGCCGACGCGCTCGTGTGGGAAGGAGCCGACGAGAACGTCCTCGACACAGTCGTGGACACCGGCGACTTCCCGCAGTACCTGCTGCGCGCGCTCATCCATCGCGCGGTCACGGATCGGCTCTTCCGGCTCGACGAGCCGGTGCGACCGGACGACGCCGATCCCTATCTGCCGGCGGTCGAGCTCGCCCTCCGGCTCGCCGCAGGCTAGGGCTTCCTTTCGAAGAGATCCGCCGCCCAGCCGTCGCGCGCGCGCCGGTCCATCCTCTCCCACCCGTCGGCGCGCGGTTCGTCCCGCTCGAGGTAGCCGGAGGTGATCGCGCGCTCGACGGGGAGCTCGGCGAGCATCCGCTCGACGACGTCCAGCGCGATGTTCATCACGGCGAGCGTCGAAGGCACGAGCTCGGCTCCGACGTCGACAGAGACACCGTTCGCCGTCGCGTTGGCGCGCGTCGTCTCGAGCGCGACCTCGTCGAGGTCGAGCGCGCTCACCGGCTCGAAGCCGAGCTTCGCCGCCGCCACCGAGAGGACGCCGGAGCCGCAGCCGACGTCGAGCAGGCTCGTCGGCTCCACGTCCTGCAGGAGCTCGAGGCAGAGCCGCGTCGTCGCGTGCGCGCCCGTCCCGAAGGCCCGGCCGGGGTCGATCACCACCGCGATCGCGTCCGCGGGCGGCTCTTCCCACGGCGGCCCGACCCAGCAGCCGCCGACCCGGACGCCGTGATGGAACGCGCGCCAGCCGTCCTCCCAGCCTTCCGCCACCTCGTCCACCTCGACGACGTCGAAGCCGAGCGGCGGCTCGTCCGCGTACACCGCGTAGGCGCCGCCGAGCTCCTCGACGCCCTCCGGGAAGATGTGGAGTAGGAGCGCGAGCTCGGGCTCACCGCCGACGACGACGTAGCGCCTCAGCGAAACGCGCTCTTCAGCTTGTCGAAGAGCCCTTCCGACTTGCCGTACGTGCGCTCGTCGGCGTGCTCGTCGAACTCGTGGAGGAGGCGGCGCTGCTCGTCCGACAGGTGGCGCGGCACGAGCACGCTCACGAGGACCCGCTGGTCGCCGCGGCCGTGCCCCTGCAGGACCGGCATGCCCCGGCCACGGAGGACGACGATCTCGCCGGGCTGCGTCCCGGGCGAAAGGTCGAGCTCCTCCTCCCCGTCGAGTGTCGGAATCGCGACGGTCGCGCCGAGCGCGGCCTGGGTGAAGGTCAGGTCGACGGTCGTGTAGATGTCGTCTCCCTCGCGGACGAATCGCTCGTCGGGGCGGATCCGAACCTCGACGTAGACGTCGCCGGCCCGGCCGCCGACCATCCCGGCGTGCCCCTCGCCGGTCACGCGGATCTGCTGTCCGTGGTGGATTCCGGGCGGGAGGTCGACCGCGAGCGTCCGCTCCTCGACCACGCGGCCGACTCCGCGGCACTCGGTGCACGGCTGCTCGATGCGGCGGCCCGAGCCCGAGCACTCGGGGCAAATCTGGGTGCGGACGAACTCGCCGAAGACGCTCCGCGACACCTGTTGCAGCCGCCCGGCGCCACCGCAGGTCGGGCAGGTCGTGATCTCGCTGCCGGGGTCCGCGCCGTCCCCTCCACAGCGGGCGCAGGTCACCGCCGCCTCGAACGGCACCTCGCGCGCGACACCGTGCGCCGCCTCGACGAGATCGATCTCGACCGTCGCGGCGAGGTCTGCGCCTCGCGCGCGTCCCCCACGTCCGCGCCCGCCGAAGAGGACGTCGTCGCCGAAGAACGCCGAGAAGAGGTCGGCCAGGCTGCCGAAGTCGACCTGCCCGGCTTGAAAGCCTCCGCTCCGCAGCCCCGCGTGGCCGTAGCGGTCGTAGAGATCGCGCGTCTCCGTCTTCGAGAGCACCTCGTAGGCCTCGACCACCTCGCGGAACCGCTCCTGCGCGTCGGGCGCGTCGGACACGTCGGGATGGAGCTCGCGCGCGAGCTGCCGGAAGGCGCGCTTGATCTCGACCTCGCTCGCCTGGCGTCCGACTCCGAGCAGCTCGTAGTAGTCGCGGTCGGTGGTGGCCATCGTCGGAATGTAGCTTCGGCGTCTGTCGCCGAAACTCAGGCTTCGTCGTAGATCGACTCGACGAAGCGCGAGAGCTCGAGTGCGGCCGAGCGCACGGCTCCGAGCGCCTTGTCGTAGTCCATCCGGACCGGGCCGACGAGGCTGACGGCGCCGAGCGCCCGGTGGACGAGCCCGTAGCACGCACCCACGAGCGCGATCTCGGCGAGAGCCGGGTGCTCGAGCTCGTGCCCGAGGCGGACGTATGCGCGCTGCGACGAGCTCGGCTGGCCGAGCACGTCGAGTAGGTCGGCCCGGCGCTCGACGAGCTCGAACAGGCTGCGATACGCGTCGAGCTCCTCCGCGCGGACGCCGCCGAGGAGGTCTGCGGCCCCGCCGACGTAGAGGCGCTGCTCGGCCGAGACGAGCTCGATGAACGCCGGCCGGAGCGCCGCAAGGAACGCGCGCTCGGCCTGGCTGAGGCCCTCGTCCTCGAAGCGGCGCCGGAGCAGGCCGGTGCCGAGCTGCAGCCCGGCGACGGCCTCGTTGAGGTAGTCGCTCGCCCACTGGGCGAGCCCGGCGTCGACCGGCTCCTCGAAGTGGAAGAGACGCTTGGAGACGCCGCCCGCCGACGTGATGACGACGACCATCACCAGCTGCGGCTGCAGGAGCAGGACCTCGACGTGCCGCACGTGCGTGGCCTCGAGCGGCGGCGCCGAGACGAGCGCGAGCAGGCGCGTCACCTGCGAGAGCATCTCCGTCGTCGCCTGGAGCGCCGACTCCACCTCGTTGCTCGTGGACGTCAGGTCGAGCGGGAATGCAGGCGGCTGCGGCTCGAGCCGCCCGAGCAGCTCGTCCGCGTAGTAGCGGTAGCCCCGCTCCGTCGGCACGCGTCCCGCGGACGTGTGCGGATGCGTGAGGAGCCCGAGGTTCTCGAGCTCCGCAAGCTCGGCCCGCACCGTCGACGGCGAGACGCGGAGGTCGGACCGCTCGACGAGGGTCTTCGAGCCGACGGGCTGGCCCGTGCCGACGAATTCCTCGACGACACGGCTCAGGACGGCGCGCTGCCGCTCGCTCAGTTGCAGCGTTTCGACCATTTGCAGGAGATTTTAGCCGGTGCTCCCGGCGTCGACAGCGTCGCTCAGGCGAGGATCTCGGCCGTCACCGCGCCGCCGAGGAAGCGGCCGCGCCGCGTGAGCGTGAGCGTCTCGCCGCGGTCGACAGCCAGGCCGAGCTGCTCCGCGCGCGCGAGACCCTCGACGTCGAGCGCGGAACGCAGGTCTCCGAGCGCGAGCGGCTCGTCGAGCCGGAGCCCCAGCAGCACGCGCTCGCGGGCCCGCGTCTCGTCGTCCAGCAGCTCGATCTCGCGGTCGTAGTGCCCTTCCACGTAACGCGCGAGCTTCGGCGTGTTGCGGCGCCGCTCTTGGCCGAGCGTCGAGACGGCGCCGACGCCGATGCCGAGGTAGTCGTGGCCGAGCCAGTAGCCGAGGTTGTGCTCGGCGCGCTTCCCCTTCCGACAGAAATTCGCAGTCTCGTACCAGCGGTAGCCGGCTTCGGTGAGCACCGCGACGACGCGCTCGAAGTAGTCCTCCATCTGCTCCGCCTGCCGCTCGAGCTCGACGCCGTGCGCGACCGTGAACCGCGTGCCCGGCTTCGCCTCGAGCTCGTAGGCGCTGATGTGCTCGGGGCCGAGCGCGATCGCGTGCGCGAGATCCGCGGCCAGATCGGCCGGCGTCTGCCCGGGGATGCCGTAGATGAGGTCGAGCGAGAGGTTGTCGAAGCCGGCATCGCGCAGGTGGGCGAACGCACGCCTGACGTCGGTGGGCGCTGCCTGGCGCTCGAGCACGCGGAGGAGGTGCGGCTGGAACGTCTGCGCGCCGAGCGAGACGCGGTCGACCCCGGCGCCGCGCAGCTCGCGCGCGAGCTCGGGCGTGACCGTCTCGGGATTCGCCTCGACCGTCAGCTCGCGCGCCGACGGGAGCGCGCGCAGGAGCCGCAGCAGCTCGGGCAGAGCCGTATAGGTCGGAGTGCCGCCGCCGAGGAAGATCGTGTCGAGCGAAGAGCCGTCGTGCTCCTCGCGGAGCTCGCGGAGCAGTGCGTCGACGTACGCTCCGTGCAGGTGGTCGCGGCCGGTCGCCGTGACGAAGTCGCAATAGCCGCAGCGGTGGGCGCAGAACGGCAGGTGGACGTAGAGATGGCGCGCCGGCGCGCTCACGACCGCTGCCCCTGGCCGATGTTGAGGACTGCGAGGAACGCCTCCTGCGGCACCTCGACGGCACCCACCTGCTTCATCCGCTTCTTGCCCGCCTTCTGCTTCTCCAGCAGCTTTCGCTTGCGGGAGATGTCGCCGCCGTAGCACTTCGCGAGCACGTCCTTGCGCTTCGCCTTCACCGTCTCCCGCGCGATGACGCGCGAGCCGACCGCGGCCTGGATCGCGATGTCGAACATCTGGCGCGGAATCTCCTCGCGGAGCTTGTCGACGAGCAGCCTCCCGCGGTCGTACGCGAAGTCGCGGTGGACGATGAGGGACAACGCGTCGACGGGCTCGCCGCCGACGAGCACGTCGACCCGCACCAGGTGGCCCGGCTTGAAGCCCGCGAGGTCGTAGTCGAACGACGCGTAACCGCGGGTGCGCGACTTGAGCTGGTCGTAGTAGTCGAGGACGATCTCCGCGAGCGGGAGCTCATACGTGAGGTGGACGCGCTCCGGTGAGAGGTACTCGAGTTTTCCGAACGTCCCGCGACGGTCGTTGTTCAGCTCCATCACGGCGCCGACGTGCTCCTTCGGGACGATGATCGAGGCGGCGACGTACGGCTCCTCCACCTCCTCGATCTCGCGTGGGAACCCGGCCGGGTTGTGCACCTCGATCCAGCCTCCGTTCTTCTTCATCACGCGATACGCGACGTTCGGCGCGGTGACGAGCAGGTCGAGGTCGAACTCGCGCTCGAGCCGCTCGCGAACGATCTCCATGTGGAGGAGGCCGAGGAAGCCGCAGCGGAAGCCGAAGCCGAGCGCCTGCGACGTCTCCGGCTCGTAGAGGAGCGCTGCGTCGTTGAGCTTGAGCCGCTCGAGCGCGTCGCGCAGCTCCGGGTAGTCGTCCGAATCCGTCGGGAACAGCCCGGCGAAGACCATCGGCTTGACGTCCTTGTAGCCGGGAACCGCTTCCTCCGCCGGACGCCGCACGGTCGTGAGCGTGTCGCCGACCCGCAGGCGCGAAACGTCCTTCAGTCCAGTCACGACGTAACCGACCTCGCCGGCGGCCAGCTGCTCGACCGGGGCCATGGCCGGCGAGAACACGCCGAGCTCCTCCGCGTCGAAGCGGGTGTCGGTGGCCATCGTCCGGAGCCCCTCGCGGGTGGAGAACGTGCCGTCGACGACGCGGACGAAGGCTACGACGCCGCGGTACTGGTCGTACGACGAGTCGAAGACGAGCGCCCGGGCCGGCGCGTCGGGATCTCCCTCGGGCGGCGGCACGCGCTCGACGATCGCGTCGAGGACGTCGGCGACCCCGTCGCCCGTCTTGGCCGAGATCCGGAGCACGTGAGCCGGGTCGTCGCCGAGCAGCTCGGCGACCTCGACCGCCGTCCCGTCCGGATCCGCGGCCGGGAGGTCGATCTTGTTCGCGACAGGGACGATCTCGAGCCCGTTCTCGATCGCGAGGTAGGCATTCGCGAGCGTCTGCGCCTCGATGCCCTGGGCGGCGTCGACGACGAGGAGCGCCCCCTCGCACGCCTGCAGCGAGCGCGAGACCTCGTAGGTGAAATCGACATGCCCGGGCGTGTCGATCAGGTTGAGCTCGTGTCCCTTCCACGTGACACGGACGGCCTGCGCCTTGATGGTGATGCCCCGTTCGCGCTCGAGCTCCATCGTGTCGAGAACCTGCTCGCGCATCTCGCGTGCCGACACGGCCTCGGTCAGCTCGAGGATGCGATCCGCAAGCGTCGACTTGCCGTGGTCGATGTGCGCGATGATCGAAAAGTTGCGGATTCGTGCCTGGTCCACGAGCGGCGATGGTACTGACGCAGGCCCGCGCCGACCGTGTCCGTTCGGGCGGAGCCGCGGCACTCCCCCACCCGGGTGGGGTGTTGGTCCCTCCGCCCTCGCGGTCGACCCTATCGGTCAATCCGTGCCAGGAGGGGAACGGCTCTGCGCCAATTGCGCGCCGGTTTGCAGGTCAGGCGCGAGCGCGTCGCAGCCGCAGCATCGTCTCGAGCTCGCGCACGCCCAGCAGGCGGCAGGCTCCGAAGAACACGGCATAGCCGAGTACGAGCCCGAGGCCGAGCGACACGACCTGCGCCGGTAGCGAGCGGCCGAGCCCCGCGTCGAGGAGACGCCAGACCCCCCAGGCCACGGCGGCGAGGCCCACCGAGGCAGCGGTGACGTGGAAGAAGGTCCTGGCCGTCTCCCCGAGCTCGAAGCCGCCCATTCGCCGCCGGAACAGGACGAGGAGCGCCCACGTCCCGGCGATGTTCACGAGCGACGTCGAGAGCGGGATGCCCCAGGTGCCGAACCGGTAGAAGATCGCATCGAACAGGGCGTTCAGGCCGAGGTTCCCGAACGCGACCCAGCTCGGGATCCAGGGTGACTGGAGCGAGAAGAACCCGCGGTTCAGCATCAGCATCGTCCCGTTGAACGTGAGCCCGAGCGCAAATGCGGCCAGGCAGCTTGCGACCCTCGGCGTAGCCCCTGGGCCGAATTGGCCGTGCTGGTAGAGGAGCCGCACGATCGGCGTGGCCAGCACCGCAGCCGCGGCGCTCGCGGGCACGAGCAGGAACGAGATCAGTCGCAACCCCGTGGCGACGGTACTCCCGAGAGCGTCCCAATCTCTGCGCGACGCGTGGCGCGAGAGCAATGGGAAGAGCACCGTCGCCACCGCGACCGAGAACACCCCCTGCGGGAGCATGTACAGGCGAAAGGCGCGCACGATCGCAGCGGGATCCTTGTGCGGGTTCAAGAAGTGCGTCGCGAAGAGCTGGTCGATGGCCGCGTTGATGTTGATCAGGCCGAGGCCGATCGTGATCGGCACCATCAGCACAAAGGTGCGCTTGACCGCAGGGTCATGGATGTCGATCACCATCCGCAGTCGGCCGTCCCGCCCCCGCAGCCACGGCAGGGGCAGGAGGAACTGGACGACCGTCGCGACGAGGATGGCGACCGCGTAGAAGTAGAGCCTCGTCGACTTGTCGTGCGTGTGCTCCGCACCGAGCGCAAGCCCGAGGAGGATCACGAGGTTCCATGCCACCGGACTGAGCGCGGGGACCGTGAAGTGGTCGTAGCTATTGAGGATTCCCACCACGATCCCGGTCAGCCCGAGAACGAGCACGAGCGGGAAGAGCACCCGCGCGAGCCCTGCTGCGAGGGCGCCGTACTTTTGCCCCGGCCCGTAGTTGAAGGCGGCCATCACCCACGGCGCGATCACCACGAACAGGGCCGTCAGGGCTCCGAGCCCGAGCAGCATCAGCCAGAACAGCGAGGACGCAACGCGCCACGCGCGCTTCCGTTCGCCCTTGACCAGCAGGTCACTGAAAACCGGCACGAACGCGCCCGAAAGCGCGGAGTCGGCGACAAGGGCTCGCACGGTGTTCGGAACGAGAAACGCGATCTCGAAGGCATTGACCCTCCCGGCGATTCCGAAGATTGCGGCCTGAAGGATTTCCCGCGCGAGCCCGATGACCCGCGACACCCCGGTGGCGAAGGCGAAGATGATCCCGGAGCGCGCCAGCCCGCGCCCGGCGTCCGGTTCAGGCTCCGTCTCGACCGGGGCAGCGACTCCGACCTGTGTCGCCTGCCCTTCCTCGTCGAGTGTCCGCGCCTCGAGCTCGGTCAGCTCACCCTGGTCGCGGCGTGGGCGGAGGATCGAGGTGGGCCGCTCGGACGGGTCCTGAGCTATCGGCCACGAATCGAGCGTCGCGTCGCTCTCGAAGTACGACGGCTTTCCCTGCTCGCGACGGCGGCGGTCGCGCGCCAGCCGCCGCTCGTGCCGCTGCCGCTCGGCGTCGTCCACGAGGGGCAGCATAGGGAGCGGGGTTGCTACCATCGCCCGGCCCGCGAGTCGCGGGTCTTTTTCCGAGATGCCGAACATCAAGCAGCAGGAGAAGCGCGTCCGCCTGGCCGCCCGACAGCGGCAGGAGAACCTCCGCTGGCGCTCGACCGCGAAGACGCTGATGCGGCGCCTGACCGAGTCGGTCGCCGAGGGTGACGGGGCCGAGACCGAGACGCGGCACCGCGAGCTGGTCCAGTGGCTCGACCGCGCCGCGGCGAGCGGCGCACTCCACCGGAACACCGTTGCCCGGCGCAAGTCTCAGGCGGCGAAGCTGGCCGCAGGCGCTGCCGGGAAGTAGCGAGTCCTCAGCCAGCGCGCTCGCTCGGGCGCGTGATCTCCACGAGCGCCCGGTCGAGCTGGAGCTCGGGCGGGAGACGCGACCCGCCCTTCGCCCCGGCGTCGAGCTCTGCCAGTCGGACGGTCGCCTGCGCGAGCTCCTCCGGCGAGAAGTTTCTTGCCTGCTTCGCCGCCTTCTCGGCGACGAACGGGTGCATCTTCAGTTGGCTCGCGATCTCGCTCGAGCGGACACCCTCGTCCGCCAGGCGGGAGACCTTCCGGACGCGCCCGACATGGCCCACGAGCGAGGCGACGAGCCGGATCAGCTCCCCCGAGCGCGGCCGAGGTGAGCGGTCGAGCAGCGACTCGGTCGCGCGCAACGTCGCCCCGACGTCGCGCCGCCCCCAGGAATCCGTGACGGCGAAGATCGGCGTCTCTGCGCGTCCGACCGCGAGCTCCTCGACGGTCGCACGAGTGATCTGCTCGCCGTTCGCCCAGGTCGCGAGCTTCTGAATCTCGGACGCAAGGTCGCCGACGTCGTCGCCCACGGCCTCGACGAGCGCGCGGCACGCGTCGCGGTCGGCAGCTGCCCCAAGACGCGCGAACTGCTCGCCAACCCATTCGGGCAGCTGCTTCTTCGAGACGTCGTACGCGAGGACCTGGCCCGTCTTGGCGACCATCTTGGCGAGCGCCGAGTCGCGCTTGATCCCGTCGCCGACGAGCGCAAGGACTGTGGTCGGGGCCGGAGCGGCGACGTACGCCTCGAGCTCCTTCACGTCGGCCGCCTTCCAGGTTTCGACGCCGTCGACCACCACGAGCCGCGCGTCGCCGCCGAAGAGACCGAGGGCGTTGCAGGCGGCGACCGCATCTTCGCCCGAGGCCTCTGCGGCGTGCAGCTGCTCGATCGCGTCCTCACCGATCCGCCCGCGCAGGCGCCGCAGGGCCACCGCGATCTTCGGCCGGTCCGTTCCCGTCAGGAGGTAGACCGGCTTCAGCTCGGGCTCGCTCGCCACGCTGCCAAGCATAGGCGGCTGCGCCGACCACTCCCAGACCGAGGAGGGCTGCCGCCCGCGGAGAGGTGATCTGCGCTCCGGGAACGCTCCCGAATCCACGCGCGCAGACGGCCACGAACCACGCACCCCAGCCATTGAGCTGAGCCATCGCCGCCGCGACCGAGGGCGCGATCGGCGCGACCACCGCAGTCAGGAGCGCAAGCCCGAGCACCTCGACGACGATCGGGACCGCCACGACGTTCGCCGGGACGGTGACGAGCGAGATCTGGTGGAACTGGAACCACGTCACCGGGGCCGTGGCGAGACCGCACGCGGTCGAGACGCCGATGAGCTGCGCGAGCCCGCGCGACACCGGGTAGCCCTCGAGCGCACGAACGACGCGCGGCGTCACGACGAAGATCGACGCGACGGCGGCGAACGAGAGCTGGAAGCCGGCATCGAAGAGCACGTACGGATTCCGGCCGAGGAGCACGGCTGCGCCGACGAGCAGCGCCTGCCAGCGGTCGCGCTCGCGGCCGGCCAACCAGGCGAGCGAGCCGATTCCGCCAGCGAGTGCCGCGCGCACGACGGACGGATGGAGTCCGACGGCGAGCGCGTAGGCGCCGATCGCGAGCAGCGCTGCGATCTGGGCGAGGTAGCTCCCGAAGCCGAGGAGCAGAACCACGGCGGCGGCCCCGCCACCGACAGCGGCGACCTTCAGCCCGTCGACTGCCAGACAGTGGTAGAGGCCGGTGGAACGGAAGTCCGCGAGCAACTTCTCGTCGACGCCGGACGCACGGCCGAGCACGATCGCCTCGATCACGTCTCGTCGCGCGCCGCTCAGGCCCCGCGTCGTGTCGCCGGCGAGCCAGCGACCGACACCGTCCCCGACGCCGGAGATCCCGCGACGTCGGCCGACGACCCGCCACGCCTGCCCGCGCAGCACTACGTGGATGCCCTGTCGCCGCAGCCACTTCGCCTCGTCGAAGCCGTTCGACGGCCCGGACGGAGCCCGCAGCTCACCGAGAAGCTCCAGCCGTGCGCCCTCCGGCGGCGATCGTCCGAGCGGAAGCTCCAGCCAGACAGGCTCGTGCGTGCGCAGCGTTCCCCAGCGGAGCACGAGCCCCTTCATCCGCTGCTCGAACGCTCCCGGCCGTGGCGGCTCCTCGACCTCGACCACCGCCCGCTCGAAGGTGCCTATCCGCGACGCGAGCACGCTGCGATCGAGCTGGGCGAGCCGGATGCTCCCCCACGTCCAGGCGAGGGCTACAACGGCCGAGGCAATCGCCAGCCGCCGGAAGCGCGAATCCGAGGTTGCGAGGGCGACGAAAGCGAGCGCGGAAGCCGTTCCGAGCGTGGGAGCCGTCGACACGCGTGCCACGTCCGCGAGCGCGAAGCCGACGCTGAGGGAGCCGACGAGGGCGTGCGGAAGACGCAGCGTCACCTCACGGGATCACGAGGCCCTTCAGCTGCGCCATGTGGGCCGGTCCGATCCCGGGCACTCCCTGCAGCTCGTCGACCGAATGGAACGCGCCGTGCTGCTGGCGGTAGTCGAGGATCTTCTGTGCGGTCACAGGGCCGATGCCCGGCAGGTTCTCGAGTTGCTCGAGCGTCGCCGAGTTGAGGTCGAGCGGTGCGGACGGTGAGGAGCCGGCGGCGGGAGGGCTCGCCGCAGCGACACCGCCCGCGCCGCTTCCCGGGACGACGACCTGCTCCCCGTCGGCGACCGGCGCGGCAAGGTTCACGGTGTCGAGTTGCGCCTTCGCCTTCGGCCCGCCGGCGGCGGCGATCGCGTCGTCGATCCTCGAGCCGGCCCGAAGCCGGTAGAGCCCCGGACGGCGCACCGCGCCGGCGACGTCGACCACGAGCAGCTTCGCGGCTGCCGGACGCGCACGCGCAGGAGCACGCACGGGCGTCACGACCGGCCCCGCGCCCGCGCCTCCCCCGCCGAGCTGCCGGACGAGCAGCAGGAGCAGGACGACCACCGCCGCAGCAGCCCCGAAGAGCTGCCGTCGCGACATCGCCGGAATCCGGACGTCCATGTCGTCAATCGTGACAACGAACCTGTGCCGCGTGTGTGTCGGCTTCCTCGAGCCTCCGTAAACTCGCGCCGTGGCCGATTGGGTGACGATCTCCGCGCTTGCCTCCGCGGGCGGAACGCTCGTGCTCGCCGGCGTGACGGTCGCGTCCGTCCGCTCCGCCAACCGCGCCGCGCGCGTCGCCGAGCAGTCCCTCCTCGCCGGCCAGCGCCCGCTGCTCGTCCCCTCCCGGACCGAGGATCCGGCCGTCAAGGCCGGCTTCCAGGACGACGTCTGGTTCTCGGTCCCGGGCGGCCAGGGCATCGCGCGAGCGACCGACGGCGTGGACTACTTCGTGATCTCCGTCCGCAACGTCGGCACCGGAATCGCCGTGCTGCACGGCTGGCACCTGTTGCCGGAACTCGTGTTCGAGCCCGGCGAGCACGTCGTCGCGCCGCCGCTCGAGGACTTCACGACGCTCACGCGCGACCTCTACGTCGCGCCCGGCGACGTCGGCTTCTGGCAGGGCTCGTTCCGCGACCCCGCGAGCGACGGCTATCGCGAGGCCCGTCGCGCGATCGAGGCGCAACAGCGGATCGGCGTCGACATCCTCTACGGCGACTTCGAGGGCGGCCAGCGCGTCATCAGCCGCTTCATGCTCACGCCGCGTGAGACGGAGGAAGGCGTGCGCTGGTACGCCGGTGTCGGACGCCACTGGAACGTCGACCGGCCGGATCCGCGCGTTCGCTAGGCCTCAACCGCCTGCGTGTGGCGGTCGATGAACCCGCCATGGCACCCGATCCGGAACGCCTTCAGCAACTGCTCGACGATTTCAGGATCGACGAGCTCTTGTCCCTCGTGACGCTCGAGGAGATCGCGGATGCCTGGTGCCGCTACCAGATGGATCCACACGTCGACGGAGTCGAAGACGAGGACCCCGATTGGTGGGCGTCGAGCTCCTGATGACCTCGGAGCTCTGGTCCGACGAAGCCCGCTTACGAACGACGCTCGATCTCATTATCGATCGCGCGGACGAAGAGGGGATCTTCGGCGTCTTCGCAGCCGGTCCGCTCGAGGACTTCGCGAAGGACTACAACGAGGATCGTCTCGTCTGGATCGAGGCGAGAGCCGGGGCATCATCCCGCTTCCGAGACGCGCTTCGACGCATTTGGGTCTGGTCGCTGCCACCCGAGGTGTTCGCCCGGATCGAGCGCGCGGCAGGCGCACCCCTTCCGGTGCCGAAAGAACGCGTCGAAATCGACGCTGTGCCAGGTGAACTGCCAGGCACGATCCAGATCACGAAGGACGGCGTCGTAGTGGACGAAGTTGGAAGGACTCGACGACGTGGACGAGTTCGCCGATTTCCTCAAACTCATGATCGAGCAGTCGCGCAACAAGCAGCCGCCGCGAACCGAGTAGGAGCGCAGGGCGTCAGACGACGAAGTTGACGAGCTTCTTGGGAACGACGATCGTCTTGCGCGGCTCGCCGCCGTCCAGATAGGCCCGCACGCGCTCGCTCTCGCGCGCCCGCGCGACGAGCTCCTCCTCGCTCAGGCCAGCGTCGACCTCGAACCGGTCGCGCACCCGCCCGTTCACCTGGACGACGAGCTCGAACGTCTCGCGCACGAGCTGCGACTCGTCGGCCTCCGACCACGGCGCCTCCCACAGCCGCTCGTGCCCCAGCACCGTCCACAGCTCCTCGGCGACGTGCGGCGCGTACGGCTGGATCAGCGAGACGGCCGTCTCCGCCGCGAAGCGCGCGTCCGGAGCGCCCACCGCCCCGCTGAGCTCGTTCACCAGCTCCATCAGCGCGGCGATCGGCGTGTGGAACTGGAACCGGCGCAGCACGTCGTCGGTGACGCGCGCGATCGTCTCGTTCGCCTTCCGCGCCAGCGCGCCCTCGCGGACGCCGTCGGCCGGTGCCGACCCGGCGACCTCGTGCACGACGCGCCACAGCCGGCGCAGGAAGCGGACGATGCCCTCGACGCCGTCCGGCGTCCACTCCATGTCCTGGTCGGCGGGGCCCATGAAGAGGATGTAGAGCCGCACCGCGTCGGCGCCGTACTCGTCCGCGAGCTCGTCCGGCCCCGCGACGTTGCCCTTGGTCTTCGACATCTTCGAGCCGCCGAGGGTCACCCAGCCCTGGTGGAAGACGCGCGCGAACGGCTCCCGGAAGCCGACCATCCCCCAGTCGTTCATCGCCTTGACGAAGAAGCGCGAGTAGAGCAGGTGGCCGGTCGAGTGGTCGATCCCGCCGATGTACTGCGAGACCGGCAGCCAGTAGTCGACGACGAAACGGTCGAACGGCGCCTCGTCGTTGTGCGAGTCGATGTAGCGGAGGAAGTACCAGGACGAGTCGACGAACGTGTCCATCGTGTCCGGGTCGCGCCGCGCCGCCCCGCCGCACTGCGGACAGTCGACGCTCATGTACTCCTCGTTGGCGGCGAGCGGCGGCCTGCCCTTCGGGGCGTAGTCCTCGATGTCGGGCAGGATCACCGGCAGCTGGTCCTCGGGCACCGGGACGACGCCGCACTTCTCACAGTGGATGAACGGAATCGGACAGCCCCAGTAGCGCTGCCGCGAGACGCTCCAGTCGCGCAGCCGGTAGTTGACCGTCGCCTGGCCGCGGCCTTCCTCCTCGAGCGCGGCGACGATCGCGCGCGCTCCCTCCTCGGCCGGTAGCTCGTCGAAGCGGCCGGAGTTGACGAGCTTCCCGTCCTCGTCGATCACGACCTTCGTCGGCAGGGTGAACGTCTCGGCGAACTCGCCGTCGCGCTCGTCGTGGGCGGGGACGGCCATGATCGCGCCCGTGCCGTAGTCCATCAGGACGTAGTCGGCGACCCAGATCGGCAGGCGCTCGCCGTCGATCGGGTTGATCGCGTGCAGGCCGGTGAAGACGCCCGTCTTCTTCGTCGCCGCCGCGCGTTCCTCGACCGGACGCGTGCCGGCATGTCGCGCGTACTGCTTCGCCTCCTCGCTCGCATGCGCGGCAACGAACGGATGCTCCGGCGCGAGGACGAAGAACGTCGCCCCGAACAGCGTGTCGGCACGCGTCGTGAAGACCGCGATGTCCCCGCCGGTCTCCTCGACGCGGAAGAGGATCTCGGCGCCCTCCGAGCGGCCGATCCAGTTCCGCTGGATCGCCCTCGTCCGCGACGGCCACTCGGTTCCCTCGTACTCGAGCAGCTCGTCGGCGTACGCCGTCGTCCGCATGTACCACTGCGTCATGGTTCTCAGCTCGACCTCCGCGCCGCAGCGCTCGCAGCGGCCGTCGACGACGTACTCGTTCGCGACCACCGTCTGATCGTTCGGGCACCAGTTGACCGGCCCCTCCCTGCGGTAGCAGAGATCGTGGGCGACGAACTGCTGGAAGAGCCACTGCGTCCAGCGGTAGAAGGTCGGCTGGTGCGCGGAGACCTCGCGGTCCCAGTCGATCGCCCAGCCGAGGCGCTTCATCTGGGAGCGCATCGTCTCGATGTTCCGCTCGATCGTCTCGCGCGGATGACGGCCCTCGCGGATCGCCGCGTTCTCCGCAGGCAGGCCGAACGCGTCCCAGCCCATCGGCCGCACGACGTGCCAGCCGCTGCGGCGCCGGACGTGCGTCTGGACGTCGCCCATCGTGTAGTTGAGGACGTGGCCCATGTGGAGGCTCGGGCCCGACGGGTACGGCAGCATCTCGAGCTGGTACCAGTGACTCTCGGCCGTCGGCGCGCCCGGCGCCGGGTTCGGGACGCGGAAGGCTCCCTCGTCCTCCCAGACGCGCTGCCATTTCGTCTCGATCTCATGGGGTTCGTAACGCGGTGTCATCTGAAAAATGTCCTCTGGAACGAAAAAACCTCTCCGAGGAGAGGCCGTGGGGAGTCGGCGCGGCCTCGCCGCGTGTTTCTCCCTGAACTAGGTAAGAAGCAGCTCCTGCATTGGGGTCTCGATACTAGCAAGGTGCTCGAACTCCTTCCGGAATCCGCGCGGATCGAGGACGGCGAGCTGTCGCTGGGCGGTCTTCGCGCGAGCGACCTGGCAGATCGGCACGGGACGCCGCTTCTCGTCTATTGCGAGCGAACGATCCGAGCGCAGGTACGCGCCTATCGCGAGGCGGCGCCCGGCGCGCTCGTCGTCTACGGGACGAAGGCGTTCGCCAACGTGGCGCTGTTGCGGCTGCTTGCAGACGAGGGGGTCGGTGCCGACGTCTCCACGCACGGCGAGCTCGCCTTCGCGCGAGCCGCCGGCATTCCAGGCGAGAGGATCGTCTTCCACGGCAACAACAAGTCGGACGAGGAGATGCGCGCGGCCGCGGACGCCGGCTCACTCGTCGTGCTCGATTCGCCGGGCGAGGCGGAGACGGCCGCGGCTGCGGGCGTGCGCCGCGTGCTCGTGCGACTGACCCCAGGCGTCGAGGCGGTCACCCACCGTTCGATCCAGACGGCGCACGAGGAGTCGAAGTTCGGCCTCGCACCCGACGCAGCCGAGGTGGAGATCGAACGGGCGCGCGAGCTGGGGCTCGACGTCGAGGGAGTGCACGTCCACGTCGGCTCGCAGCTCGGCCGGAGCGACGAGAGCGTGGTCGCACTCGAGCGCGTCCTCGGGTTCCTCGAGCGGCTTCACTGGAAGCCGCGCGTGCTCGACCTCGGCGGCGGGTTAGCCGTCCGCCACAACCGCGACGAGGAAGTACCGTCGGTCGCGGAGTTCGTCCGTCCGCTCGCCGAGCGGGTGCCGGACGACGTGCAGCTGATCCTCGAACCAGGGCGCTCGCTCGTCGGCCGCGCAGGCGTGACGCTGTATCGGATCGGCTCGGTCAAGGAGTCGGGCGGCGTCACGTACGCCGCGATCGACGGCGGCATGTCCGACAATCCGCGGCCCCAGCTCTACGGCGCGCGCTACGAGGCGCTGCTCGCGAACCGCGCGGAGGAGCTGCCGAGCGGCGTCTACCGGATCGCCGGCAAGCACTGCGAGTCGGGCGACGTCCTGATCGAGGCGGCGCAACTGCCCGAGCCTCGGCCGGGCGACCTGCTCGCCGTGCCCGCGACGGGCGCCTACACGCTCGCGCTCGGCTCGACCTACAACGGCGTCCCGCGGCCGGCGGTCGTGCTCGTGGCGGAAGGCCGTGCGCGGTTGATCCGCGCTCGGGAGACCGTGGACGACCTTCTACGCTTCGAACGGTGATGAAGCTCGCGCGTGTGCCGGGAGTCGTGCTCGTCGCGGTCGCCGCGGCGATGTGGGGAACAGACCCGCTGTTGCGCAAGTCGATCCTCAGCGTCCCCGCGAGCACGATCGTGTTCGGAGAGCACGTCTTCCTCGTCCTACTCACGCTGCCGCTGCTGCTGCCGGCCCTCCGGGCGGTCCGGGCTGCAGGCTCACGCTACGTCGCGGCCGCGGTCGTCGTGGGCGCCGGGGCCTCGGGAGCGGCCACGATCCTGTTCACTCAGGCGCTTCAGCACGACTTCGTCTCGGCCGTCGTGATGCAAAAGGCGCAGCCGCTCGTCGCGGTCGTGGGAGCAGCGGTCGTGCTCGGCGAGCGGCCCCGGCCCAGGTTCGGCTGGTTCCTCGCGGCCGGGCTCGCCGGCCTGTGGCTCGTGAACCAGGCGCATCCGTTCGATCCGAGCGCGCAAGGGCTGCGTGCCGTGCTCGAAGCGCTCGGCGCGGCCGTCCTCTGGGGCCTCGGGACGGTGCTCGGCCGCTATCTCGTCCGGCGCGTCTCCTTCGAGCACGTCCTCGCCCTGCGCTTCCTCTTCGGCCTCGCCGCTTCCGCGATCGCCGTCGTGGCGCTGAACGCCGAGTGGTTCGCCGGCGCGCATGCGAGCGGCTGGATCCTCTCCCTCGCGCTCGTCACGGGTCTGTTCTCGCTCGCCCTCTACTACTACGGGCTGCAGCGCACTCCGGCCGTTCTCTCGTCGATCGCGGAGCTCACGAACCCCGCCGTTCTCGTCGTCGCCGGGATCTACGCCTACGACATCGGGCTCGTCTGGTCGCAGTGGCTCGGGTTCGGGATCATCGTCCTCGTGGTCACGCTGCTGCCGATCGAGCGGCGGCGCGTGGTCGCGGAGGGGCCGAGCGAGCTTCTTCCGGCACCCGCGGCGGGTTAGCCTCCCATCGTGGACCTGCGCGACACGCCGGAGGAGGCGCAGTTTCGGCAGGAGCTGCGCGCCTGGGTCGAGGCGAACCTCCCGGCGGAGAAGCGCGGTGGCCGCGGCGGCGCGCAGCGCTTCGAGGATCCGTTCATCCGCGAGTGGAGCCGCAAGCTCTACGACGCCGGCTACGCGGGGCTGACCTGGCCGAAGGAGTACGGCGGCGTCGGCGCGCCGTACAGCTTCCAGGCGATCCTCTACGAGGAGCTCGCCGCAGCGCAGGCTCCCACCCACGTCGGCGTGATCGGGCTCAGCATGGCCGGGCCGACGATCATCGCCCACGGGACGGAGGAGCAGAAGGCGCGCTACCTCAAGCCGATCCTCTCCGCCGACGAGATCTGGTGCCAGGGCTTCTCGGAGCCGGACGCGGGCTCCGACCTCGCCGCCGCCCGCACGCGCGCCGAGCGCCGTGGCGACGTCTACGTCGTCAACGGCCAGAAGGTGTGGTCGTCGTTCGCGCACATCGCCGACTTCTGCATCCTCGTCACGCAGAGCGACCCGGACGCGCAGCGCTACCGGAACCTCACCTACCTGCTCGTCGACATGGACGCGCCCGGCGTCGAGGTGCGGCCCCTGCGCCAGATCACCGGCGAGGCCGAGTTCAACGAGATCTTCCTCAGCGATGTCGAGGTGCCGGTCGCGAACCGGCTCGGAGAAGAAGGCGACGGCTGGCAGGTCGCGATGACGACGCTCCTGCACGAGCGCGCGACGCTCGGGTTCGCGCTCACCTCGACCCTCGACGCGCTCTTCGGCCGGCTGCTGGAGGACGCGCGCGAGGGGGATCC
>JAICZB010000207.1 GCA_025933895.1 Thermoleophilia bacterium | reverse complement strand
GCGCGGTGGATGAGGTTCTGCATCGCGCCGGAAGCCACTGTTCCGACCGTTCCCATCGAGCACGGGCAGATCACGTACGCGTCGACCTTCGCGGAACCGGAGGCGTACGGGGCGCTCCAGTCCTCGGGGTCGTAGACGCGGGCCTTGCCGTTAGCGTGCTCGAGGAGCCGCGCGAGCGTCTCGTCTCGCGGCAGCGTCGGGTCACCGAAGAGCTCGGTGCCGAGCACCTCGATCCCGGCACGCGAGGCGCAGATCCCGATCTCGCAGTCCGCGGCAGCCAGCCCTTCGAGGAGCCGCGCGGCATAGGGCGCGCCCGATGCACCGGTGATCCCGAGGAATACGTGCACTCCCCGGATTGTCGCTGTTCGCCGCTACTTACCGCCCTTGGAGGCTTCGAGGAACTTCGCGAGCTGGGTCAGACGCGGAACGCCGAGCGAGGCGAACGGCGGCATCGGCGATCCTGGGGTCACCGACGACGGGTTCTCCAGGTGCTTGATCTGGGTCGGTATGCCGAGGCCGCGCGTGCCTATGGCGCTCAGGTCCGGCGCGCCGAGGTTAGAGCCGCCCGAGCCGAGGTACGTGTGACAGGCCGTACAGCCCGCGACCGCAAACAGGTGCGCGCCCGGGATCGCGTCCTTCGGCAGGTGGTTCTGCGCGATCCACCGCGGGACGTCCTGCTTCACCTCGGACGCGAGCGCCTCCTTCGCCGTCGCGCCCTTCCAGGTCAGCACGGCCATCGAGACGATCGTCAGCACGGCTGCGACCATGGCGACCGGTCGCGCCGACGGACGCCGCACGCGCCGGCGATCGAGGAACGGCAGCCCGATCAGGAGCATGAGCGCGATGGTCGGCACGCCGACGGTGCCGAGGAAGACCGACTCCGGCCACTTGAAGATCCGGAGCAGGTAGAAGAGGAAGTAGAAGTACCAGTCCGGCCGCGGCACGAAGCTCGTCGTCCCTGGATCGGCGGGCGGATCCACGACCGGCCCGAGCAGGCCCTTGTGCGTCGGGTCGTGCCCAGGCCCCCACGACGACCACTTCCAGATCGCGGCCAGCGCGACGATCACCGTCACGACGACCATGCTCATGATCGTGTCGTGGAACATCGCGTACGGGTAGAAGGGCTTCCCGCGCGCCTTGACGTCCTCCTTGTAGCGGGCGAACTCGGCCCGTGACTCGTCGGTCCGGGACGGCTTCTCCTTCGGAATCGCGGCCACTACTCACGCCCTCCCGGCTCGGCCTGCAGCGCGGAGGCGCCCGCCGGACGCGGCACCGGCCGCGTCAGGCCCGGCCGCAGCCGCGGCTCCTCTTCCTGCTCCGGCTCCATCCCCGCGGCGTCCTTCGACCACGGCGGCGAGGTGACGCCGAGCCGGATCACGAGGTAGAGGTGGAGCCCGATCAGCGCCATGATCGCGCCCGGGATCACGAGCATGTGCAGCGAGTAGAAGCGCGTCAGCGTCTCGCCGCCGATCTCCTGGCCGCCGCGTAGGAACTGGGCCAGCCACGGCCCTAGGAAAGGCGCCGTCCCGTTGAGGTTGATCCCGACGACGGTCGCCCAGTACGCCGTCTGGTCCCACGGGAGGAGGTAGCCGGTGAAGCCCTCCATCATCCCCATCACGAGGATGAGTACGCCGATGATCCAGTTCAGCTCGCGCGGGTACTTGTAGGCGCCGAACAGGAAGACGCGGCCCATGTGCAGGAACATGAGGATGATGAAGACGCTCGCGCCCCAGCGGTGCATGCCGCGTACGAGCCAGCCCATGAAGACGCCGTCGCTGATGTTGACGATCGACTCCCACGCCACCGGCTTGCCCGTCGCGGGGTCGGTCGCCGCCGAGGGCACGTAGTACATCGCGAGGATCACGCCGGTGATCGCCTGCACGAGGAACGCGGTCAGCGCGGCCGAGCCGAGCGTCTGCATCCAGTTGACGTCGGCCGGGACGTTGCGGAAGAGGAAGTAGCGGACGCCGCCGATCAGGCCCGACCGCTCCTCGAGCCAGTCGAGCGGGAAGTTGACGAGCTCCTCCATCCGCTGGCGGCGGAGCTCGGCCTTCGTCGGCTTCCGTCTCACCGCCATCAGTGGTGGGGCGGCTGGAGGGGATAGAACCACTGCTCGGGGCCGTCGACGTGCTGGCCCGGCCCGGCCTGCTTGTACTTGTAGATCTTGGCCTGCGCCCCGGTGCCGACGACCTTCGCCACCGAGTAGGTGCTGAGCAGGATCAGGCGGCCGTTGTCGACCTCGAACGCGTACCGGTCGAGCGCGCGCACCGGCGGGCCGGCGATGCGGTTGCCCTCGGGGTCGTACTGGCCGCCGTGACACGGGCAGCCGTAGCCGGCCGGCAGAACGGACTCGAGGTCGACCCTGCCGTTGTCGGTGTGCTCGGTGATGCTCGGGTTGCCTGTGAACTTCTGCCCGGTCGGGCCGTTGGCCTGCACCGGGCAGCCGAGGTGGGCGCACCGGTTCGAGATGATCGTGAAGCTCGGCGACGCGTTGCCCTTGGAGTCCGTGACCGTGCCGTTGTTGCGGATGAAGGCCGTACGCCGCGAGACCTCTCCCTGCATGGGATCGACGGTGAACGTCGCGATGTACCACTTGTTGAGCGGGAACGTCGAGAGCGGGCCGAGGTCGACCTTGTGCTGCTTTTGGCTGAGGAAGGACGGCAGAAGCGCGAAGCCCGCGACCGGCACTGTGATCAGCCCGCCGATCACGCCGCCGAGGCCGAGCGTCGCTCCCTCGAGGAAGCGGCTGCGCGTGACCGCGGTCTCCGGGACGGGCGGCAGCGCGACTCCCTGCTGGTCGGCGGGCGGAGCGGTCATCCCCTCGCCGGCTTCGCGCATCTCGCGCCGCTCCGGCTCGACCACGAGCGGCTGGCCGCGTAGCTCGGCGGTCGCGTCGCGCGCCCAGAGGAAGCCGAAGACGATGGCGATGACGGCGCCGATCGAGGAGATCAGCTCCGGGTTGATCACGAGCCCGACGAGGACGACGACGATGCCGATCGCGAAGCCGATCGGCCACAGCGTCGGCGGCGGCAGGTGCTGCTCCTCGTGGAGCGACTCGTGCTCGGTGTCGGGACTCGGCTGCTCCGGCTCCACCAGGAAGAAGTCTTATCGGAAACGGGTGAGCCGCGGAGCGGGAACTAACCGATGCCGTACTCGGTCCAGCGGCGGTCGACGAGGTCGCGGATCTCGCGGCTCATCGAGATCTCGTCGGGCCACGGGCGCGCCCCTTCCTCCGGCCACTTCGCGGTCGCGTCGAGACCGAGCTTGCCGCCGACGAACTGCCGCTCGGGCGCGTGATCGAGGTGGTCGAGCGGCCCCTCGCCGATCACGAGGTCGCGCTTCGGGTCGACGTTCGCGCCCGCGTAGAAGAGCACCTCGGCGTAGTCGTGGACGTCCACGTGCTCGTCGACGACGACGATGCACTTCGTCAGGCTCAACATCCCGAGCCCCCAGATCGCCGACATGACCTTCCGCGCATGCCCCGGGAACTGCTTGCGGATCGAGACGATGCAGCAGTTGTGGAAGGCGCCGGCGACCGGCAGGTCGTAGTCGACGATCTCCGGCACGGTCGCGCGCACGGCCGGCAGGAAGATCCGTTCGGTCGCCTTGCCGAGCCAGGCGTCCTCCTGCGGCGGCTTGCCCACCACGATCGAGGGATAGACCGCGTCGCGCCGCATCGTCATCGCGGTCACGTGGAAGACCGGGAACGGCTCTGCCGCCGTGTAGTAGCCGGTGTGGTCGCCGAACGGTCCTTCGGCCCCGACCTCGTCCTTCTCGATGTAGCCCTCGAGCACGATCTCGGCGCGCGCCGGCACCTCGACGCCGACCGAGACCCCCTTCACGAGCTCGACCGGATCGCCGCGGAGGAAGCCGGCGAGCATCAGCTCGTCGACGTGCTTCGGCAGCGGCGCGCTCGCCGAGTACGCCGTGATCGGATCGAGGCCGAGGGCGACGGCGACCTCGATGCGGCCGTCGGTGGCGAGGTAGTCGGCGCGGCCGTCCTTGTGGATCTGCCAGTGCATGAACGTCGTTCGCTCGTCGATCACCTGCATCCGGTACATGCCGACGTTGCGGCCGCCGTTGCGCGGGTCGTGTGTGATCACGGCCGGGAGGGTGATGAACGGTGCAGGGTCGCCGGGCCAGCAGCGCTGGATCGGGAGGAGGGAGAGGTTCACGTCGTCGCCGCGCAGGACGATGTCCTGGCAGGCGCCCTTGCCCACGGTCTTCGGGCGGGCGTCCGCGATCGACTTCAGCTTTTGCAGCCCGCGCACTTTCTCCATCAGTCCGCTTGGCGGTTGCATCTCGAGCACGTCGGCGACGCGCTTCGCCACGTCGTCGAGCCGATCGACGCCGAAGGCGAGGCACATGCGCCGCTCGGTGCCGAACTGGTTGATCAGCAGTGGATGCTCGGAGTCCTTTGGGCGCTCGAACAGCAGCGCCGGACCGCCGAATTTCACGGTGCGGTCGACGATCTCCGTGATCTCGAGGTCGGGATCGACCGGAGCCGAGACGCGGACGAGCTCGCCCTCGCGCTCGAGCAGCGCGATCCAGTCGCGGAGGTCTTTCGCGGGCACGGCGCCGAGTCTACGTCTGGTCGCCGAGCGCGTAGGCGACGGC
>JAICZB010000035.1 GCA_025933895.1 Thermoleophilia bacterium | reverse complement strand
GAACAACGGGCCGACCGCACTGCCGAGGGACTGCGCGAGCCCGGCGCCGAGGGCGGCGCGGCGGCGGCTTCCCTGGGGGTCGACCTCGACGAGCGCGGCGGTCGCCGGGCCGCTCACCATCGCCACTGCCAGCCCTTGCACGGCGCGAGCGGTGAACAGCCAGGCGTCCCCTTGCGCGAACGCGAACAGGAGCAGCCCCACGCAGCCGGTCAAGAGGCCGCTTGCGAGCACGGGGCGCCGGCCGAAGCGGTCCGACAGCCGGCCGAAGAGCACGAGAGCCGGTACGAGCACAATCGCGTACGTCGAGAAGATCGCGGTCAGCACGAGCGGCGAGAAGGAGAAGCGCGCCGCGTACACGTGGTACAGCGGGCTCGCGAGATTCACGCCCGCGATGAGGACGAGCCAGGCGAGCCAGAGTCCGATCAGCCGGCGCACACAAGGCGCCTACCACGTGCGGCGCTAGTAGAACCCCTCGCGGCGCCGATACCGCTCGGTGCGCGCATCTTCGTAGTCCTCGACGTCGAGCTCGGGATCGGCGACGGCGCGCAGGATCTCGCCCGAGCTGGGCAGCTCCGAGCGCTCGACGTGCCGCTCGGGGTTCCAGAGCTCCGAGCGGAGGAGCGCCTTCGGACATTGCGTGTACGCCTCCTCGACCTCGACGAGGAGACCGAGCTTCGGCGCCTTGCCCTCGACTGCGCTGGCCGCTAGCAGCTCGGGATCGTCGACGATCCGCGCGCGTCCGTTGACGCGGAAGGTGTCGTTCACGCCGGGGATCAGGAAGAGGAGCGCGATCCGGTCGTCCCCGAGGAGGTTCGTGAGCGTGTCGGCGAGCTTGTTCCCGGGCCGGTCGGGCAGGAGGAGCGTCCGCTCGTCGAGGATGCGGACGAAGCCGGCCGGGTCGCCGCGCGGGGACACATCGAGCCCGCCGTCCGGACGCCCGGTCGCGACGACGACGAACGGCGACCGCTCGACGAACTGTCGCGTGAGCGGGTTGAGCCGGTCGGCGATCTTCTTCTTGACGAGCTCCGCCGGCTCGCCGAGCACCGCCCGGAGCTGGGTCTCGTCCATCAAACGAACCTCGGCGGTCGCTTCTCGCGGATCGCCGCGACGCCTTCGCGCACGTCCGGCCCGGTCATGTCCAGGAACTCGAGCTCGAGCGACGCGTCGAAGATCGGCCCGGCCCTGACGAGCCACTCGTTGAGTGCGAGCTTCGTGTGCTCGATCGCCGAGCGCGGGCCCGAGGCGAGTCGTCGCGCGATCTCGAGCGCGCGCTCCTCGAGCTCCTCCTCGGGGACGCAGAGCGAGACGAGCCCGATCCGCTCGGCTTCGGCGCCGTCGACCTCCTCGCAGAGCAGGAGGTGGTACTTCGCCTTCGCCATCCCGCACAGGAGCGGCCAGACGATCGCGGCGTGGTCGCCGGCCGCGACGCCGAGCTTCGTGTGGCCGTCGACGATGCGCGCGTTCGGGCTCGCGAGCGAGACGTCGGCGAGGAGGCCGATGACGAGGCCGGCGCCGACGGCCGGCCCGGTGATCGCGGAGACGATCGGCGTCGGGCAGGCGAGCATGTTGTAGACGAGGTCGCGGGCCTCGTGGAAGACGCGTGAGCGCGTGCCGGCGTCGTCGGCAATGGCGAGCACGAGATCGAGGTCGCCGCCCGAACTGAATGCCCCGTCCGCGCCGCGGACGAGGACCGCGCGAGTCTCCTCGTCCTGCCCGATCGCCTGCCAGACCCGCGCGAGCTCGCCGTGCTGCGCCTCGCTCACGGCGTTGAGCCGCCCGGGTGCTCGCAGCGTCAGGCGCAGGATCCCGTCCTCCGGCCGATCGAGGTCGAGCGACGGGAACTCCGTCTCGTACGCATCCGGCGCCACGACCGAGATCCTACGGCGCTACGCTCGCCCCGCAGCAGCGGGCCGGTAGCTCAGTTGGTAGAGCAGGGGACTTTTAATCCCAAGGTCGCAGGTTCGATCCCTGCCCGGCCCACTCTCACCGGCGAGAGAGCGGCGCGCCTAGCGCTTTTTGCCCCGGCTGACGGTCAGGCGGACCCTGGCCCCGTGCGCGCGCAGCCGATGCGCCTTCGGCTTCTGCGAGATCACGTGCCCCTTCTTCACTCTGGCCGAGAAAGCGTGCTTGATCTTGCCGACCCGGCAATCGTGACGCTTGATTCGTCGCTTGGCGACGCGCAACGTCACTCCCTTGACCTTGGGGACGACACAGTCCCTGGTGAAGGACGCCCGGACGGAGCGGGCGGCGAGCATCGAGATGACGCAAGCGGCCTTCCCGAGGCAGCTGCCGGACCAGCCGGCGAAGGTCGATCCCCTGGCCGGCGTCGCGGTCAGCCTGACCGAGCTCCCCTGCACGTAAGTGAACGAACACGCGGAGCCGCAGTTGATCCCCGCCGGGCTCGAGATGACGGTCCCTGTCCCGCGGCCGGCCTTGCTCACGCTCAGCGTCTCCTTGACCGGGGCCGGGGTCGGGGCCGGCAGCAGACCGACGCACGGGTGATAGGCACCGGCGAGGAAGTTCGCGCCCGAGCTCGCATCGCTGCTGTTCCCGGCTGTCGCACAGTCACTCAGGACGAGCAGCCCCCGAGCCGTCAGCCCGAGGAAGTCCGCGCCGTGTCCCCTTGACCGGGTCGGATTCCAGGACAGGGCCAGACCGGTTGTGGGGGAGACGGCTCCGATACCGGGTCGATCGACCGCACCGGTACCGGCGACGTCGCAGGAGTGCGCGTTGTCGAGCCAGCGCTCGTGGCCGCCCACGTAGACCGCATCGGAGGTCACGAGAACGCTGCCTAGCGAATCGCATCCCGTGTAGTTCACCCAGGTCGGGGCGTGGCTGGCCGCCGTGGTGCTGAACCGCGACACCGCATCGCAGACCGTCGCGCTGAGCGGCCCGGAGGAGTTCTTGAAGCCGTCCGTCGACATGGCGAACCAGGAGCCGTCCGATGAGTAAGACAGGCCCGTGACGTAGTTCGGTGTCTCGGACGACCTGCAGGGCTGCTGCAGAATCGGGGCGTTCCAGGCGCTGACCGTGGCCGACGTGGCACCGAGGTCGAGCAGGAACGTCCGCCAGTGGGTCGCGCCGCCCGCCGACGTGAAATTGCCTGCCACAGCCATTTGCCTACCGGACGGGCTGACGGCCGAATGGAGCACCTCCGTCGGGCCGGCGGTGCTGAAGACCGTGCCCGAGAGTTTCGCGTCCAGGTAGGGCTGCAGCGCACCCGTCGTGGGATCGAGGCTGGCGAGCGCAACACGGCTCACGCCCTGGACCTGGCCGAAGGCGCCGCCGACGATCAGATGGCCGCCGACATAGTTGACGGTCCGCGCCTGTCCGTTGAGGTGCGCGTCGAAATTCGTCAGAGCGCCGGTCGTGAGATCGAACCGCGCCAGCCCCTTCCGCGCGACGCCGTCGACGGTGCTGAAGTCACCCGCCGCGTAGAGAAAGCGGCCGTCGGGACTTCGGTCGAGCGCCCACACCTCGCCGTTGAAGGTCGGCGCGAACGAGGTCAGGAGGCCGGTGGTCTCGTTGTAGGCATAGAGGTTCGTCCTCGCAATGTCCTTGTGGGACACCGCCTCGAACACCTTGGAGAACGTTCCCCCGATGTAGACCGTGCTGCCGACCAGGGTCGAGGCCCGTGCGTAATCGTCTCCGGTCCCCTGCACCTCGATGTACGGGATGTTGCCGGCGGGCGTCGTGCCCACGAGCGCGGACGCAGCACCCGGCAGCGCGGCGACGAGCCCCGAGCAGACAACCGATACGAAGAGCACGAGCCGCCACCGGGCGCGCCGATCCGACATTCTCCCCCTCCATCGAGTCCGCAGAACGGCAGTGAAGTGCCCATAAGTTAGCGCCCTTTAACCGAATCGCTTTCACTTCGCTCGAGCGGGACCTCTGGACGTGCTCGACCCTCCCGAATAGCATCGATGCCATGCGGCGCTTGATCGGGGGCGGGGGGCTCGCCGTCGTTTTCTTACTGGCGGGCTGGCTGCTGTTCACGGGCGGGGCAGGAGCCCAGACCCCGCTGCCGTTTTCCATCAGTCCAGGCAACGGAGCGTTCCCCGCCACCCAGATCGGCGGGACGACGCTGAAGACGTTCACGCTCACCTGGACGAGCTCTCAATCCGGGGACCTGAGCACGTTCGCGGTCGCGGCTCCGTTCCTGATCTACACAAACGACTGCGGCACGATGAAGTTCCAGCAGACCTGCACGTTGACCGCCGGCTTCGCACCCACCCAGGCCGGTCCGGCGACCCGCAACCTGACCTTCGACTACTCGGTGGGTACCGAGCACGGCACGGATTCGATCGCGCTCAGCGGCGACGGGGTCACGTCGCAGACCCTGCCGTTCACCGTCAGCCCGGGCTCAGGCGAGTTCTCCGACACCCGCGTCGGCGCGACGAGCTCGATCACCTTCACGTTCGGTTGGACCAGCTTGCCCGGCGGCCTCAGCCACCTGTCCGTTCCGGCACCGTTCGCGATCCAGAAGAACAACTGTGGGACGATCAGCTTCCCGAGCAGCTGCAGCGTGACCGTGGGCTTCACCCCCACCGAGCTCGGCCAGGCGACCGGCGACCTGACCTTCAGCTACACGGCGGGCAGTCAACAGGGCACCGACAGGATCCGGCTCAGCGGCCCCTCGACGAGGTGTGAGTGCACCCGGCTGAGAGCCCGCATGATCGGCTGGAGCGTGAACCACGGCAACAAGATCTTCCTGGCACTCAGGTGGAAGCTCGCCTGTGCACGCGGTCACTCCCTCTCCTGCACCGGACGTATCCAATGGCGGCGCGACGTGAGAAGGAAGCTCGCCGCACGCGGTCTCAGGTTGGTGTATCCCCGCGGATCCGCGAGGGTCAGACGCTCTCCGAGCATCGGCATCACATGCGGCGCGACCCACCGCCAGGGTTGCTCCCAGGACTTGATCTCCGGTGTTGCGCGGTTCCAGTTGCTCGGGCCGGCCAGGCTGCGTCGTCACCTGACGATCAGCTGGCGGTTCGACCTCGTCTGCTTCTCGCACCCCAAAAAGGAGAAGAAGCGGGCGTTGACGATCAGGTTCGACGGCAACGGCAAGCTCGACCTGCGCAGGTCGCGTCTCGGCCCGATCGTCTCGTAGCGCCGCCGCGGCGGGCGATGGCGCTTAACGCTTGCTGACGATCAGGGTGACGGCGGCGCCAGGCTTGCGCACGCTGTGCGCCTTCGGCCGCTCGGAGACCACCCGTCCCGCCTTCACCCTGGCGGAGAAGACCTGCTTGACCTCGCCGACCCGGCAGCCGTACGCCTTGATCGTGCGCCTGGCGACGCTCAGGCTCTTCCCCCGGAGCTCGGGTACGACGCACGCCTTCCGGAACGACGCCTGGACGGAGCGGTCAGCGGTCAGCGGTACCGCGCAGGTCGCCTTCCCGGTGCAGACGCCGGACCAGCCGGCAAAGGCCCATCCCTTGCCGGACCTGGCGGTCAGCGTGACCGTGCTGCCGACCGTGTAGCTGTGGGAGCACTTCGAGCCGCACTTGATCCCGGCCGGCTTCGAGACGACCGTCCCGGTCTTCGCGCCGAGCTTGCGTACGCTCAGCGTCTGCTTGACGGTGCTGGGGGCGCGTAGGACACCGACGCACGGGTGGTACGCGCCGGCGAGGTCAGTGGCGCCGGAGCTCGCATCGCCGCTGTTCCCCGGCGCCGCACAGTCACTCAGGATGAGCAGACCGGATCCGACCAGCTCGAGGAAGTCGGCGCCGCGTCCTCGGGATCGGGTGGGATTCCAGGCGAGCGCGTGACCGGTGGTGGGATCGACCGCTCCGATCCCCGGCCGCTTCACGGCCCCCGCCCCGGCAACGTCGCAGCCCGTGTTGTCCAGCCACCGCTGGTGACCGTCCACATACACGGCACCGGGTTCCACGAGGACGCCGTACAGCGAGTCGCAACCTGTGTAGTTCGCCCACGTCGGCGCGATGTTGCCGACCTCGCGGGTGCTGAACCGCGCGACCGCTCCGCACACGGTCTGGGTCAGCGGGAACCCGTTGTTCAGGTTCCGGTAGCCGCTCGTCACCATTGCGAACCACGTGCCGTCCTGGGAGAACGACATGGCGCTCACGTAGTTCGGATGGCCGACGGAGTCGCACGGCTGCTGCAGGATCGGCGCGTTCCAGGCGCTCACGGTGGCCGAGGAGCCACCGAGGTCGAGCAGGAAGGTGCGCCAGTGGGTCGCGCCGCCGGCGGAGGTGAAGTTGCCCGCGATGGCCATCTGCGTCTCGGTGGAGTTGACCGCCGAGTGATGCACGGCCGTCGCGCCTGCCGAGCTCGAGACCGTTCCGGACAGCTCCGCGTCGAGATAGGGCTGCAGCGCTCCCGTTGCAGGATCGAGGCTGGCGAGCGCCACCCGTCGGACGCCGTTGACGGCCGTGAAGGTGCCGCCGACGATGAGGTGCCCGCGGACGAAGTCGACGGTCCGGGCCTGACCGTTCAGGTGTGCGTTGAACTTGGTCAGCTTGCCGGTCTTCAGATCGAACCGCGCCAGCCCCGTGCGTACGGCACCGTCGACCGTGGTGAAGCTGCCGGCTGCGTACAGATAGCGGCCGTCGGGGCTCCGGTCGAGCGCCCAGACCTGCCCGTTGAAGGTGGGCGCGAACGACGCCACCCGGTCCGTGCCGTCGTCGTACGCATAGAGGTCGTGCCTCGCGTAGTTCTTGCCGGACGCCGGCTCGTACACCTCGGAGAATGTCCCTCCGATGTAGACCCTGCTGCCGATCAGGGTCGAGGCCCGGACGTAGCTGCTCCCCGTCCCGTTCACCTGGATGTACGGCACGTTCTTGGCGGGGGACGTGCCGATGAGGGCGGAGGCAGCGCCGCGCGCGGCGCCGACGAGCCCGAGGCACGCGAGCGAGACGAAAAGCACAAGCCGCCAACGGGCCAGCGGGTGTGCCGACATTCCCTCCCCCTTCTCTCTTGCCGCAGAGCCGCGGGTGAACGAGCCTCTTAACTTAATCGCCGGCGGAGCTCCCTGCCAAGCGTTCGAAACGCTGAGGCTGGACAACCCGACTCGATCGGTACACAATGCAGCCGCTCCTCGAGAGGCGGGGAGCGGGTTTGATGCATCTATCGAGGAGGGGTTGGAATGGCAAGTCGTGGCTTGCGGCTCTGGGCGAGCCTGGGCGGGCTCGTCTTCGTCGTGCTGGCTGTGGTCGGAGCGCTGCTGCTCTTCGACGGGCCGAGCGACTCGTCGCCGGCGAAGATGGCGGCGTGGTACGGCAGCTCGGGCAATCGCGGACACGTCAACATCGGCTGGGTCCTGACGGGGCTCGGCCTCTTTTCCTTGATCTGGTTCGTCGCGGCCTTGCGTGAGCGTGTGCACGCGGCCGAGCAGGCGTCTTCCGAGCAGGGGGCGTTCCTCTCGACGATCGTGCTCGCGGGCGGCACGATCTACGTCGCGGTCGCAATGGCCGGCGTCGCGCTCACCGACGGGATCAAGACGATGAGCGACGACACGTACCACCACCAGGTCTACAGCGGCGTCATCCACGCCGCCAACGACGCGACGTATCTGATGGTCACCACCGGGGGAGTCGCGATCGCGGCGCTCATCTTTGCCGCCTCGGCTGCGGTCCGTCGCTTCGAGATCCTCCCGCGCTGGGTGAGCTGGTTCGGTTTCGTCGCGGGTGTGGCTGCGATCTTCTCGATCTTCTTCTTCACGATGATCGTCTGGCTGCTCTGGGTCGCCGTCGCATCGGTCTCTCTCTTCCTGCAGAGCCGGCCGGCGGCCGCCACGCGGCGCGAGCCGTCCGCGGCGACGTCGTAAGCGGGCCCAACGACGGCCGTCGCGATGACCGAATGAAGCGGGGCCGCCTCTCGGCGGCCCCGCTGTCGTCATCGTCCGTCAGTCAGACGCGCGTCGTCAGTGATGTCGTTCCGCGTTGGGTGTGGTCACCGGGCACGGGTTGTGGCTCAGCGTGTTTCTGAAGTCGTTGAACCGCTGAGTGACCGTGAAGCCCGCAGCCGGGTAGTTCAGCAGCAGGAGACCGCCGTATTCGGCCTGAGGAGTTCCGCCGAAGTTGTTGGTCGCATTGGCGAAGCTGCCGCCGCCCTCTTCCCAGAGGCACGAGTTGCCCGCCCCGTTGAACGTGCTGAAGGTCGGGTACAGCGTCGCGCCGTTCGGCGGATCCACGCAGTCGTGTCCGGGGTTCGGGTCCGCCGGGTTGCTCACGTGGCGCTGGCAGTCGTTGTTCGTCGAGAAGTCGTTCCCTTCGATCCGCGGGAGGTCGTTCTCGAACGCCACCTGCCGGTAGTTGTCGTCGAGCTTGCCATGCCCCTGCTCGGCGAAGAGCGGGCTGCTGAACACGACCGGAGTCGTGACGTTGCCCGCCACCGCGCCGGTGCTTCCGGGCCAGTTGCCCTGCTGGTACTCGGGCCCGTCGAAGTCGTTGTCCGCCTGGATGCATCCCGAGAACCCGGGGTTCAGCGTCGTTCCCGACGGGTCGACGATCGGGGCGGTGAAGCACGGGAAGTCGTCGCTGTCCGGCGACGGATCCGTCCCGTTGTTCGACGAGCTGCACTGGAAGTTCGTGATCGTGGTGCAGTACTCGAAGTGGCCGATCTCGTCCGAGTAGGCGACGTTGTACCCGTGCGCCGCCCACAAGACGCGCGTGTTCGGGCCCGACGTGCTGTACATCGGGTGGAACGCGTAGGGCCGGAACGTGCACGACTTGGCGTCGGGCTGGAAGAGCGCGTGCCCGAACCCGTTGGCGATGCTCGCCGTCATCGAGCCGCTCTGGCCGGTCGTCTGGTCGTGGATGACGACCCGCAGACCCGCCCGGGTGTCCTTCATGTCCACTACGAGCTTGTCGCCGCTGTGGTACTCGAGGGTGTCGGACGTCACCTGCGCCTGCTCACCGAACGGGACGAACGGGTTGGCGGGCACCTGCGACAGTCCGCTCTTCGTGACCATCGCCCAGTTGACCGGCTCAGGTCCCTGTGAGGCCTGACAGGCAGGGTTGTTCGGCTGGCCCGTGTTCATGTTCACCGGGTCGCTGTCGATCGTGAGCGCGGAAGCCCACAGGCCGTCCTGGTTCCCCTCGCCGTCGGTCTGGCTGATCGGGCCCCAGCCGGGCGGATAGAACTGCATCTCCATGAACGCGCTGCCCGGCGTCTTGCCGATGTAGTTCGGGGAGCTCGGGTCCGTGCTCGTCTTGATGTTCCTGTCGCTGTCCGGCGGACAGGACACGCCCGGGTTCGGAGCCGACTGGTCGTCGCACATGGCCATCCCGAACCAGAACGCCGGACGCAGCTGGAAGTTCCAGGTCGAGCCCGTCCCGTCCTGGCTCGGAGGCGCGGCGGGGTCGCTCGGCACGGTCAGCCGATACTCGTTCGAATTGCCCGAGCCGGGCCTGTTCGAATAGAACAGCAGCGACGGCTCGTCGTGGCCCGCGTTGTAGTGCTCTCCCTCGTAGGTCCACGGATCGAGCTGCTCGGCACACAGGTAAGGATGCTGCACACAGAGCGGGTCGCTGCTGTCGGGATAACTCGGCGCGGCGGTGCCTGCGGCACCGACGTCGCCTACTGCGAACACGCCGACCACCGCGATGATCGCCAAGGCGGTCACCCCGGTAAGCCTCAGGCGGCGTGGAACTCTAGGCCGTTGCATAGAGCTTTCCCCCTCGTATCTGGCGCCTTTCGGCGCATGCCTGGACGTGCGCGGGATCGTGACAAATGCCGCCCGGTCGTGAGTCGTTACGATCGGCGCATGCCGTTTCTGCTTCGTCTCCTCGTCGGCTGGGCCGTCGACGCCGCATCGCTCGCGGTCGCCGCGTGGATCTTCTCGGGGATCTCGGTCGGCGGAGCGGCCGGGACGCTCATCCTCGCCGCGCTCGTCTACGGCATCCTCGCGGCCCTCGTCAAGCCGGTGCTGAAGCTCCTGACGCTGCCGCTCGCGATTCTCACGCTCGGTGTCGCGTGGTTCTTCGTGGCGATGTTCATCCTCTGGCTGACCGACGCGATCGTTGGCGGCATGCACATCCACGGCTTCTGGACCCTCGTCGGCGGGACGATCGTCGTCTGGGCCGTCGGCGCCGTCGCCGACCACTGGCTGTTCCCCAAGCGCGGACCTATCCGGCGCATGCTGGGGGCCTCCTCGCGTTTCGGACGCGCCTGAACGGAAAACAGCGCCGGAGCATGCAGTCGGCTCCGGCGGTGCGCGTGCGGGACGCGGCGCTTCCGGGGCCGTCCGCTGCCTAGGCTCCCGCGATGAGGCTCTTCCTCGTCTGCCGGCACGGGCAGTCTCTCTTCAACGTCGACAAGATCGTGAACGGCGATCCGACGCTCGACCGCGGTCTCTCGGAGCAAGGAATCGAGGAGGCGGAGCGGCTCGCGGGCCAGATCGCCGCGGTGCCGCTCGAGCTCGTCGCGGTGTCGCCTTTCCCCCGCGCGCTCCAGACCGCGAACATCGCGCTAGACGGCCGCGAGGTCCCGCACCTCGTCGACGAGGAGCTCGGGGACGTCCGCATCGGCGAGCTCGAGGGCTCGTCGATCGATGCGTACCGCGAGGCGTCGGCCCACTCGAATCGGAAGGAACGCTTCCCCGGCGGCGAGAGCCTCGACGAGGCCGCGCTTCGCTACGCCGGCGCCGTCGAGCGACTGCTCGCCCGGGACGAGGCTGCGACGCTCGCCGTCTGCCACGAGATTCCCGTCCGCTACCTCGTCAACGCCGCCACGGGAAGCGATGAGCTCAACGGCCCGCTTCAGTACGTCGCGAACGCGGCGCCCTACGTCTTCGACGACACCTCGCTGCAGCACGCGGTCGAGCGCATCCGGCATCTCGCCGGGTAGCGTCGGGCCATGGGTGTCGCCGACACGCTCGAGCTGCTCGACTGGAAGCGGCGCGTCTTCGGCCTCTACGCGGACGTGCGCGAGCTGGCGCCCGAGGACGGGTGGAAGCTGTGGCGGGAGACGCGCGACGAGCTGTTTCGATCGCACCCGCAGTCGCCGCTCCGAGCCGCCGATCGGGCGTCGTTCGGAGGACTCGAGTACTGGCCGTACGACCCGCAGGCGCGCGTGCTCGCAGAGCTCGACGACGTCGAGGCTCCGCCGCAGCCGATCGAGTCGAGCGGGGCGGAGCCGATCCTCTTCAGGCCGTTCGCCCACGCGAGCTTCGAGCTGCGCGGCGAGCCGCTCACGCTCGAGGTGTCCTGGCTCGCGGCCTACGGCGGCGGCGCCTTCCTCTGCTTCCGCGACGCGACCGGCGGCCGGGAGAGCTACGGCGGCGGCCGCTACCTCCTCGACACGGTCAAGGGCGCGGATCTCGGGGAAGACGGCGGGAGGCTCGTGCTCGACTTCAACTTCGCCTACAACCCGTCCTGCTCCTACGACCCCGGCTGGGTCTGTCCACTGGCCCCTCCAGCGAACCGGCTCGCGGTCTCGGTGGAGGCCGGAGAGAGGCATCGCTCGTGAGCGAGCTCGAGGGACTCCGGACTGAGATCTCCGAGCTCGATCGGCGGCTGCTGGAGCTGCTGAACCGGCGGCTCGAGCTCGTCGGCGCCGTTCGCGATCACAAGGACGCGGCGGGCGAGCGCTGGATCGACCCCGAGCGCGAGGCCGAGCTGCTGCAGGCGCTCGTCGATGCGAACGGTGGGCCGCTCTCCGAGCGAGGCGTCAGATCGATCTTCTCGGCGGTCCTGGACGTGCTCAAGCAGGAGGTCGCGGCCGACCGGCGCTCGGCGGGCTCGGCGGGAGTGACACCCGAGCGGCAGCGCGCGGTCGATCGTCTCGCCGTCGTCGGCACGGGGCTCGTGGGGACGTCGGTCGCGCTCGCCGCGGGTCGCGCGGGCACGAGGGTCCGCGGCTTCGACGCGGATCCAGATGTGCTCGAACGGGCAGCTGCGCGCGGGATGGAGGCCGCGTCGTCGCTCGCCGCGGTGGTCGCAGAGGCGGGGCTCGTCGTCGTCGCGGTTCCCGTCGGCGCTGCGCCGGGCGTCGTGCAGGAAGTGCTGGACGCGGCCGGGCCGGACACGGTCGTGACCGACGTCGCCTCCACGAAGCGCTCGCTCGCCTCGATCGCGGATCCGCGCTTCGTCCCCGGCCATCCAGTCGCCGGCGGCGCGACCGGCGGGCCGGCACGCGCTGCAGCCGACCTCTTCGACGCGGCGACCTGGTTCCTGACGCCGAACGACGCGTCGTCGGCCGAGAGCGTCCAGCTGGTCGAGCGGTTCGTGGCGTCACTCGGTGCACGCGCAGTGCGGACGGACGCCGAGGCCCACGACCGCCTGCTCGCGCTGACGAGCCATCTCCCCCACGCGCTCGCGAACCTCCTCATGCTCCGCGTCGCGGAGGCGGCGGCCGACGACGATGCGCCGCTCGCCTTCGCGGGCGCCTCGCTCCGCGAAATGACCCGCCTCGCAGGCGCGAACGCGGCCGTCTGGAGCGACATCTTCCTCGGGAACGCCGACGAGATCGCTGCGGCGCTCGACGGCCTCCGCGCCTCCCTCGACGAGCTCGAGCAGGCTCTTCGCGCGGGAGACCGAGAACGGATCGAGGCGACGATCGCCGACGCGGCCGCCGCGCGCGAGCGGCTGGAGTCATTCGCCTACCGCACCGCGCCGGCCCAGCTGAACCGGATCCGCGTCCGCGTCCCCGACCGCCCCGGCGTGCTCGCGCGGATCACGCAGATCCTCGGCGCGGCGCAGATCAACCTGGAGGACTTCGAGCTCCGCCACGTCTCGCCGGAGTACGGCGGCGTGCTCGTGATCCTCGTCGCGGGCGCCGACAATGCCGCGCGGGCGCGCGAACTCCTCCGGCGAGAGGGCTACTCCGCCGCGTAGACCGGCTAGACGATCGCGTCGTCCCGCTTGGTCAGTGACGCCCCCGACGGCACGTCACTTTGGAATCAATCGCTAGCGCGCCTGCTGGTTGTGGACGGAGAAGGCAGTCTCCTGCGGAGGACTGGGGAACCCACCGTCGATGCCCGCGTGCATGGCCGGCATCAGCGTCTCGTCGCGGAAGCGCTCCCAGCTCTCCTGGGACTCGTGGACGGCGATGATCGTCCAGCCGTCGGCCGTCGGGCCGGCCGCATGGAAGAGCTGCCCCTCGGGGAGACTGCCGTCGCTCGGATGCACCGCCGCGATCGAAGCCTCGTACTGCTCCTTCGTCCCGCCCGGAAAGTTGTGCACGATGCCGTACGCCATCGGAAGCTCCTTTCGCGATTCGATCGACTGGACCCAGACGGCGACTATCTCACGCTGAGCTGAGCGGGGCCACGAACGACTGCGTCCATTAGGTTCGTGGGATGGAGAGCCAGCTCATGCTGCTGAACGGCTCACCGAGCGCGGGCAAGTCCACTCTCGCCGCCGCGGTTCAGCGTGTGGCGGATCGACCGATCTTCCATCGCTCGCTCGATCACTTCCTCAGCGGCCTGCCGCCGGACTGGCGCGAGCAGGACAAATCGCTCTTCGAGCGGGTCATGACGGGTTACGTCCACTCGCTTGCCGCACTCGTGCGAGCGGGCTGCGATGTGGTCGCCGAGGCGGTGATCATCCCGGAGCGCCTGGCGCTCTATCGCGGCGCGCTGGCCGACGTGCCGGTTCTTCTCGTCGGTGTGCACTGCACGCTGCCGGTTGCGAAGGCCCGTGAGGAGGCGCGAACGGATCGGACACATCTCGAGCTGGACGTCCCGTGGTTCGAGACGGTTCACGACATCCCGTACGACGCGGAGGTCGATACGACCGACGACCCTCCTCCGGAAGTGGCCGCGGCGCAGATCGCTCAGCTGTTCGAGACGCCACCGCGGGCCCGCGCGTTTGCACGGCTGTGACGCTGACTAGGTGACATGCCTACAGAGGTTGTGAACGGCTGAGGTTCTATCCGGCCCTCCTTTGAGGCTGTGGGTCTTCCCGGACTCACACTCAAAGGAGGGCGCGGATGTATCTGCACGCTAACGCCAAGCTCGGACTGG
>JAICZB010000274.1 GCA_025933895.1 Thermoleophilia bacterium | reverse complement strand
TTTCGACGACGGCCAACACACGGTCGTAAGCGGCGGCGGGGTCCGGCGGCGAGAGGTCGACAGTTGCCCCATAGCCGCGAGTAGCCTCCACCTTGAGCGGGCTCACTCCCTCCCACATCTGGACGAGGCAGTCGACGCCCTCCTCCGCGGCCGCCCAGGCGACGGCCTGCGCGTGGTTCCCGGCCGACCAGGTCACGACGCCCCGTTCCCGCTCCTCCCGCGTGAGCGAGGCGAGACGGTTGAGCGCACCCCGCACCTTGAACGAGCCCGTCTTCTGGAACAACTCGGCTTTCAGCTGGACGCCGAGCGACGCCGAGCGGAAGGTCGGCGTGCGCCGGATCCGCCCGGCGAGAAGGGTGCGCGCGCGTTCGACGTCGTCGAGGGTGGGTGCGCTCACGCAGGCAGTGTCTCGCGCGCCGCGACCGGAACGCGCAGTCGCACGGTGAAGACGGTGAGCCTGCCCGGGATGCTCTCGACGTCGACGCTGCCGCCCATGGCGAGCGTCAGCTCCTTGACGATCGCGAGTCCGAGGCCCGTCCCGACCTTCCGCTCCAGCCCATACCGCTCGTGCAGGTAGAAGCGCTCGAACGCGTGCTCGGTGTCCGTCTCCTCGAGCCCCGGGCCGGTGTCCTCGACCCGGAGGGCTCCCGCAGCGGCGACGACGCGCACCTCTCCGCCGGGCGGCGTAAGCCGGAGCGCGTTCTCGACGAGGTTCGAGACGACCTGCAGGACGCGGTCGGCGTCCCCGATCGCAGGCGCCGGCCCCTCGGCGATCGCCTGCAGCGCGACGCCGAAGCTCCCGGCCTGCTGCTCGTAGCGGCGGACGGCGTCCTCGGCCACCTCGGCAAGATCGATCTCGCTGTTGTGCACGTTGAAGTCGGTCCTGTGCATCTGCGCGAGATCGAGCAGGTCCCGGACGAGCCGCTCGAGCCGCCGCGACTCGGAGGCGACGGTTGCTGCGGCCTCCCGCGGGTCGACGGCGCCGTCTCCGACTGCCTCGGCGTAGCCGCGGATCGCGGTGAGCGGCGTCTTCAGCTCGTGGCTGACCGAAAGGAGGAAGTTCCGCTCGGCCTCCTGCGCCTGGCGGAGCTGGGCGGCGAGCTCGTTGAAGGCGCCGGCAAGCGTCGCGATCTCGGTCGCTCCCTCCACAGGCACGGGCTCGGGATGCGCCCCGCGCGCGAGGCTACGAGCCGCGGCGGAAACCCGGTCGACCGGCCGCGAGATGCGGCGGGCGAGAAGAAAAGCGGCAAGCGCCGCCAGGAGGCCTCCGGCAGCCGCCGCGATGAGCAATCCCCAGACGTACCCCGACAAGAGCGAGTGCTGCCGCCGTAGGAGGATGAACGTGCCCGGGTTAGCCGGCCGGGCCGCGAAGTAGTACGAATCGGGGCCGGCGAATCTCATCGTCCCCTGAACCGCCTCACCTGCTGCGAGCCGCTTCTGTGCCCACGGCGGCAGATCGCGCCGCTTGAACAGGAACAGCTCGTGCTCCGGCGATTTGTTCAGAGTCGCCTGAACCCGTGGCTGCATGCTTTTGGCGGTGGACACTCCCTGACTCGCAGCGATCAGGTCCAGCTGATGCGCCAGGTCGCGCAGGGTCGATTGCTTGACCTCCCGCCGCGTGAGAACGAGACCGAGCCCGATCGTCAGCGCGACGCAGATGAGGACGACGACCCCGATCGCCCGGAACAGCTGCGAGCGGAGACGGCTGCCGCGCATCTCAGGCCGGAATGAGCTTGTAGCCGGCGCCGCGCACCGTCCGGATCCCTTCGGGATCCCCGAGCTTGCGCCGTAGCTGCGCAACGTGCACGTCGACGGTGCGGGTGCCGCCGGGGTACGTCATGCCCCAGACGAGGTCGAGCAGGCGCTCGCGCGAGAGGACGATGCCTGGGTGCTCGAGGAAGCAGGCGAGGAGGTCGAACTCCTTGCTCGTGAGCTCGACCTGCGCTCCGGCGACGGTCACCTCGTGCGAGTCGCGCCGCAGGATGACCTCGCGGGCCGCGAGGACCTCGTCCTCGCTCCGGCGCTCGGAGCGGCGGAGGATCGCCTTGATCCGCGCCGACAGCTCGCGCGGCGAGAAGGGCTTCGAGACGTAGTCGTCGGCTCCGAGCTCGAGGCCGGCGACTCGGTCCGGCTCCTCGTCGCGGGCGGTGAGCATCACGATCGGCACCTTCGAGCCGTTCCGGATCTGGCGGCAGACCTCGAAGCCGTCCACGCCCGGCAGCCCGATGTCGAGCACGACGAGGCGCACCGGCTGGGTGCGCAGCTCGACCAGCGCCTCCTCCCCGGTTCGGCGCCAGACCACCCGCCAGCCGTCCTGCTGCTCGAGGTACTGCTTGACGAGGCGTCCGATCGCGTCGTCGTCCTCGACCAGGAGGAGCGCGCCCCCCGTTGCCGTAGCGGTCACGATCCCAGGATAGGCGTGGCTACGGCGTGCACGGTCGACCGCGTCCCTACCTGCGCCGTCGCGGGATCCGTTCGACGTCCACGGACTGGGCCGAGCCGATCGCCGGCCAGGTCACGAGCACGTGCGAGCGCAGCGCGAGCGCACTGAGTGGGAGGCGGCGTCCGAAGCGGATGACCTTGGTCGTGCCCGCGGCGAGCGGAATCGCCTGGATGCGGCCGTCGGCCTCGCGGAGGGTGAGCTGCGTGCTGTCGACCTGGGTGATGACGCCGCGGTCGAGGTTCCAGTCCTGCCCGTTCCGCTCGTGCACCTGGGCGCGGACCATCCTCGGCCCGAAGAGCTCCGTGACGATGGCGTGGCGAAGCGCCAGGCCTGGCGCCGCGAGCCAGAGAGCGACGTTGAGCGTCACGAGGACGCCCGCGAGAAGGATGAAACGCCTGCTGAACATGGAGCGCATTGTGGTCTTTGCGGGGCTGTTCGGGGTAAATCCGCGGTAAATC
>JAICZB010000014.1 GCA_025933895.1 Thermoleophilia bacterium | reverse complement strand
GCCTTCGACGGCTCCCGGCTCGTCGTCACGGCGGCCGAGACCGCTGCCGGCGCGGGAGTCGGCGACTCCGTGTCCGTCGCGGGCGTCTGCCTCACCGTCGTGGAGACCGCCGACGCACGGCTCGCGTTCGATGTCGTCCAGGAGACGCTCGCCCGGACAGTCCTCGGCAGTCTCGAGCCGGGCAGCGCCGTGAACCTCGAGCCGTCGCTGCGCGTCGGCGACCAGCTCGGCGGCCACGTCGTGCAGGGCCACGTCGACGCCGTCGGCCGCGTCCGCTCCGTCACGCCCGAAGGAGAGGGCCGCCGCGTGTGGGTCGACGCGCCCGAGAGCGTCCTCGGCCACTGCGTCGAGAAGGGCTCGATCGCGCTCGACGGCGTCTCGCTCACGGTCGCCGCGCTCGACGACGACGGCTTCGAGGTCGCGCTGATCCCGCACACGCTCGCCGTGACGACGCTCGGCCGGCTCGAGCCCGGCGACGAGGTGAACCTCGAGGGCGACGTGCTCGGCAAGGTCGTGGAGCGCCTCGTCGCGGGGAGACTGTCGTGAGCTCCGCCGTCACCCCGTTCGCCTCCATCGAGGAGGCCGTCGAGGACATCCGGAGGGGGAAGATGGTCGTCGTCGTCGACGATCCCGAACGTGAGAACGAGGGCGACCTCGTCGTCGCGGCCGAGTTCGCGACAGCGGAGGCCGTCAATTTCATGGCGACGCACGCGCGCGGGCTCATCTGCCTCTGCCTGACGGGCGACCGCTGCGAGCAGCTCGGCCTGCCGCAGATGACACAGCGGAACGAAGCACGACTCGGCACGGCGTTCACCGTCTCCGTCGAAGCCCGCGAGGGTGTGACGACGGGCATCTCCGCAGCCGACCGCGCGCACACGATCCACGTCGCCATCGACCAGGCCTCGACGGCGCACGACCTCGTCCAGCCGGGCCACGTCTTCCCGCTGCGCGCGCGCGACGGCGGCGTCCTGCGGCGAGCCGGCCAGACGGAGGCGGCCGTCGATCTGGCCCGCCTCGCCGGCCTCGTCCCGGCCGGCGTCGTGTGCGAGATCATGAACGAGGACGGGACGATGGCCCGCGTCCCCGACCTCGTGCCGTACTGCGAACAGCACGGGCTCCGGATGATCACCGTCGCCGACCTGATCGAGTACCGGCGGCGGACGGAGAAGCTCGTCGAGCGCGTCGTGACCGTGCAGATGCCGACGGAGTTCGGGCTCTTCGCCGCGACCGCCTTCCGCGAGACGCTCACCGGCCGCGAGCACGTCGCCCTCGTGATGGGCGAGATCGGCGACGACGTGCTCGTCCGCGTCCACTCCGAGTGCCTCACCGGAGACGTCTTCCACTCGCTTCGCTGCGACTGCGGCGAGCAGCTCGAGGCGGCGCTCGCGGCGATCGCTGCCGAGGGCCGCGGCGTGCTGCTCTACATGGCGCAGGAAGGGCGCGGTATCGGCCTCCTCAACAAGCTCAGGGCGTATGAGCTCCAGGAGCAGGGGCTCGACACCGTCGACGCGAACCTCGCGCTCGGCTTCGCCGCCGACGAACGGGAGTGGGGGATCGGCAACCAGATCCTCGCCGAGCTCGGCATCTCCACCATGCGGCTGCTGACGAACAACCCGAAGAAGGTCTCCGGCGTCGAGGCGTACGGGCTGAAGGTGACCGAGCAGGTGCCGATCGAGATGCCGCCCCACCCTGAAAACGTTCGCTATCTGGCCGCCAAGCGGGATAAGCTCGGACACAAGCTGCATCACCAGGATCTCAAGTTCGAGTCGGAGGGCGAATGAGCGCGACTGGAGGGTTCTGGCCGGGCGAGGCACCCCCGGCCGTCGAGGACGAGGACGTTCAGGAGCCGGTTGCCGCGGCCGCCGAGACGCCCGGCTGGCCACAGCCGCGCGAGGAGGAAGCGGAAACCGACGGGGCCACCGAGCCTGCGGCAAGCGCCGTCGCCGAGGAGGAGCCGGAGCCGGTGGCCGAGGACGAGGCGCCCGAGATCGAGCCTGCCGGGCACGTTCCCGGCGAGCTCGACATCCCCGACGGAGTCGCGGTGCTCGAGGGCTCTCCGTCCGGAGCGGACCGCACGGTCGGCATCGTCGTCTCCCGCTTCAACGGCGAGATCTCCAACCGGCTGCTCGAGTCGGCATTCGAAGCGCTCGGTGCGGCCGGCGTCACCGAGGCACGGATCACCGTGATGCCCGTGCCCGGCGCGTTCGAGCTGCCGATCGGCGCGATGGCGCTGGCCAAGACGCGCCGGTACTCCTGCGTCCTGGCTCTCGGCTGCGTGATTCGCGGCGAGACGGCGCATTTCGACTACGTCGCCGGCGAGGCGGCCTCGGGTCTCCAGCTGTCGGGTCTCGAGACCGGCGTGCCGGTCGCCTTCGGCGTCCTCACCGTCGACACGGCGGAGCAGGCGGAGGCGCGCGTCGAGAAGGGCGCGGAGGCCGCGCGCGCGGCGCTCGAGATGGCCGACCTGTTCTCGCAGGTGCGCCGGCAGGCCAAGAGCGGCTAGCCGCCGATCCTCGGCTATCCTGGGCCGCCGGATGTCCAAGGTCTGCGCGATCTGTGGCAAGAAGCCCGGTTTCGGCCACCGCCGGAGCCACTCGATGGTGGCCACCAAGCGGCGGTTCGAGCCGAACCTGCAGCGCGTCCGTGTCCTGCTCGGCGGGAAGGCGACGCGCGCCTACGTGTGCACGCGCTGCCTCAAGGCCGGCAAGGTCCAGAAGGCTCTCTAGCTTTCGGCGCCGTCTTTCGGGACGTCGTGGATGAGCCAGAGCTGGTCGCCTGTCTGCGACCGTGACGGCCCCTGCACCGTGATCTGGCCGAGCTCGGGATACTCCGCCACCTCCGGCATCCCCGCATGCCGCGACGAGGCCATCAGGTAGCGGCACACCGCGTCGCCGGCGTTGCGGAAGCCGTGCGCGCCGGCCGGCCCGACGGGGAAGATCACGACCTCGCCGCGCCGCACGAGTTGCTCTCCCTGCTCGGTCTTCATCGTCATCTCGCCGTCGAGGACGACGAGCATCTCCTCGGAGGCGTGATGGAAGTGGTACACGCAGAAGTTGCCGGGGCCGAGCTCGTACACGGTCGCGCCCAGCTTCTCGCCGCGCGGCAATCGCTTCGCGTGGCCACCGCCGCCCGACCAGTCCTCACCCGCGTCCCACTCGTCGCTCCAGATGTTGTCGTCGCTCATGCCGGTATTCTGGTACATCCGCGCCGTGGCGCTCGTCTTCTTGCACGGACTCGGCACGGGGCCGGAGGCATGGGATCCCCAGGTCGCGGTGCTCGGCAGCGCCCGGGAGACGATCGCTCCGAGGCTCAGGCTCGACGGCGGATTCACGATCGAGCGCGAGGCGGATCGAGTCCTCCTCGAGCTGCCGACAGAGCCGCTCGACCTCTGCGGTCTCTCGCTCGGGGCACTCGTCGCGCTGCAGATCGCCGTCGAGCGGCCGGAGCGTGTACGCCGCCTCGTCCTGTGTGCCGGCTTCGCGTCGCTCCCGCTCCGATTTCGCGCTCTGCAGGCAGCGGTCGGGACGATCGCGGCACTCCTCCCGGCCCGCGCGCGTGGCGAGCTCGGTGGTCTCGACCGGCACGCGGTCCGCGCCGTCTTTCGCGCCGGGCGCCGCTTCGACGTCTCCGACGAGCTCGGCCGGCTGACCATGCCGGCTCTCGTCCTCGTGGGCGAGCGGGATGGCGCCAACCTCGGACTGTCGAAAGCGCTGGCGGCCGGCCTCCCCACTGCGCGGCTCGAGGTCGTGCCCGGCGCCGGGCACGTCGCGAACGTCGACGCGCCGGAGGCGTTCACCGCGGCGCTTCGCTCGTTTCTCGACGCCAACGATCCGCAACCGTAGGGCGCAGGCGCCGGTCCAACCGATCGATGGAAGCGGGGCACGCGGTCTCCTCGCGGTTGGGGCGGATCACGATCTCGAGCGAGGCGATCGCGCAGATCGTCGCCGAGACCGCGGTCGAATGCTACGGCGTCGTCGGGATGAAGGGATCCCTCCGTGGCCGGCTCGCCCGTGCCCGCGGCCGCCCACGCGGGATCGAGATCGGCCGCCACGGCGACAGGGTGACGATCGATCTCCACGTCGTCGTGGAGTACGGCCTCAACCTTGCCGAGGTCGCCTCGAGCGTCGGCAACCGCGTCGCCTACGAGGTCGAGCGGCTGACCGGGCTGTCGGTGCGCGCGGTCGAGGTGCACGTCGACGACGTGCGAACCGGCGGGAAGTGACTGCCGAGAGCGATCTCGAGCTCGTGCGCGGCCTCGTCGGGGCGGCGCTCGCCTCGCTCGAGTCGAGCCGCGCTCGCATCGACGACCTCAACGTCTACCCCGTCCCCGACGGGGACACCGGCACCAACCTCACGCTGACGGTGCGGGCGGTCGCCGACGCCGTCGCCTCTGCAGAGCCGGCCGATCGGCCTGCCCTCGCGCAAGCGGTCGCGCGTGCGGCGCTGATGGGAGCGCGCGGCAACTCCGGCGTCATTCTGTCCCAGATCGTTCGAGGCGTCGCCGACACGCTCGCCGAGTCGACGAACGGAATCGATCCGGGGCTGACGGCACGGGCGCTGCGCGGGGCCTCCGATGCGGCCTACCGCGCCGTGCGGCGGCCGGTCGAGGGGACGATGCTCTCCGTCACCCGCGAGCTGGCGGAGGAGGCGGAGCGGCGCGCGGCCCAGCCGGAACCTCTCGGCGAGCTGCTCGTCGAGCTCGTGCGGCACGGGGAGGAGGCGGTGGCGCGCACGCCGGAGCAGCTCGACGTCCTGCGCGAGGCCGGAGTCGTCGACGCGGGCGGCGCAGGGCTCGTCGAGCTCCTCCGCGGGCTCGCCGGCGCGGTCACCGGCGAGACGATGCCCGCGGCGCCGGAGGCTGCCTCCGCGCCGGGCCCCGACGCGATCCACCTCGAGCCGTCCCGCTTCCGCTACTGCACAGTCTTCGTGGTCGAGGGAGACGGGCTCGACCGCGACGGGCTCGAGGCGCAGCTCGAGCAGATCGGCGACTCGCTCGTCGTCGTCGGCGACGAGACCGCGCTCAAGGTGCACGTCCACACCGACGATCCGGGCGCCGCGCTCTCCCTCGGCACAGGTGCGGGCACGATCGAGGGCGTAGAGATCGCGAACATGCACGAGCAGCAGGAGCAGCGGGAGCAGCGCCTGTCCCTCGTCCCGTCCGTGCGTGTGAAGAGCGGTATCGTCGCGGTCGTCGCGGGGGAGGGCAACCGCCTTTTGTTCGAGACGCTCGCCGAGGCGGTCGGGACGATCCGCGTCGTGTCGGGCGGGCAGACCGCCAACCCCTCGACGGCGGAGCTCCTCGCCGCGCTCGGGGTGCTCGACGCGGACGAGGCGGTCATCCTCCCGAACAACGCGAACGTGCGGCTCGTCGCAGAGCAGGCCGCCGAGCAGGCGGAGCTGCCCGCCGAGGTCGTGCCGACGGAGTCGATCCCCGCCGGACTCGCCGCGCTCGTCGTCTACGACGGCACGCGCGGCGCGGCCGAGAACGCGGCCGAGATGGCCGAGGCCGCCACAGCCGTCGCGACGGGCGAGGTCACCCGCGCTTCCCGCGACGTCTCCCTGAGCGGGCTGGCCATCCGGAGCGGCGACTGGCTCGGCCTCGTAGACGGCCAGCCGGTCGCGGGAGGAGACGACTTCGCCCACGTCGCATTCGAGGTCGTGTCGCACCTGCTCGCCGAGCCACGCGCCGTCCTCACGCTCCTCACCGGCGACGACCCGCCGCCGCTCGACGGGCTCGTCGAACGGCTCGCCTCGGCCCATCCGGAGCTCGAGGTCGAGGTGCACGAGGGCGGGCAACCGCACTACCCCCTCCTGCTTGGCGCGGAATAGGGTTCGACGCGATGCCACCGGTCCGGATCCTGCTCGTGGAGGACAACGAGGTCTTCCGCGACGCACTCGAGTTGCTGCTCGGGATGCGGGACGACGTCGAGGTGGTCGCCTCGGTCGGGGACGGCGCCGCCGCCGTCTCCGCGGCCGTCGAGCACCACCCGGACGTCGTGCTCATGGACTACCGCCTGCCGGCGCTGGACGGCATCCAGGCGACCGCGCAGGTCGTCGCAGCCATGCCGGACGTGGCGGTCGTGGCGCTGACCGCCTCGGCGGACGCCGCCGAGCGAGAGGCGCTCATCGGCGCGGGAGCGGTTGCGTGCCTGGCGAAGGATCAGGAGCTCGACGAGATCGTCGGCGCCATCCTGCACGCGGCTGCAGTCGCAGGGTGAGGCTCTCGGGCGCGAACACGGCGATCGTCCTCGACTCGACCGCCGACCTGCCCGACGCCGCCGACCGTTTCCCGAACTGGCGCGTCGTACCGTTGTACGTCAACATCGGCGACGAGAGCCTGCGCGACGGGGTCGACATCGACCCGACGGAGTTCTATGCGCGCTTGCGCGAGACGCGCGTCTTCCCGACGACCTCGCAGCCGACGCCGGGAGACTTCCTCGCCTGCTACCGCGAGCTCGACGCGTACGAGCGGATCTACTCGCTCCACGTCTCGGCGCGGGTCTCCGGCACGTTCGGCAGCGCGGAGGCCGCAGGCGCAGAGCTCGGGGACGGACGCGTGCGGGCGATCGACACCGAGACGGCCTCGGCCTCGATCGCAATGCTGGCGCTCGCGATCCAGCGGCGGCTCGAGCGCGGCACGAGCGACGAGGAGATCGACGCGCTCGTCGAGCGGTACCGGCACGAGCGCGGGCTCATCTTCACCGTCGACACGCTCGAGTTCCTCCAGCGCGGCGGCCGCATCGGCAAGGCGGCCGCGTTCGCCGGCACGCTGCTGCAGGTCAAGCCGATCCTCTCGATCGCGGACGGTGAGGTCGTGCCGGTGAAGCGGGTCCGGGGAGAGCGGAACGCGTTCGCCGAGCTCGCGTCGGCGCTCGAGACCCGGACGCGCGACGAGCCTGGCTTCCAGCTCGGTATCGCCCACGCCGCGGCGCCGGAGCGGGCGGCAGAACTCGAGGCGCTTGTCCGCGGGCGGCGACCGCAGGCGGAGCTCGAGCTGGTCGTGGCGCTCGGCGCGGTGATCGGCTCGCACGCGGGCCCGGGCACGCTCGCGCTCTTCTGGTTCCACGATGACGGCTAGCCGGATCTGGATCGGCGGCGGGACCGGGGGAGGCAAATCGACCGTCGCGCGGGCGCTCGCCGTGGAGCACGGCCTCCGCCGCTTTGGCATCGACGCGTTCTGGTACGCGTACGAGGCGCGCTGGGGGCAGCCGCGGAAGTCGCCCGACGAGCAGTGGCTCGAGACGCCTCCCGAGGTGCAGGCCGCCGAGTTCGAGGAGACGGCGCGGCGGATGATGGCCTTCGCGCTCGACGACCTGGCCGAGCTTCCTAACGTGCCCACGGTCGTCGAGGGGCCGCAGATCCTTCCGGACCTGGTTCCTCCGGGAGAGCAGGCGGTCTTCCTCGACCCGTCGCCGGAGTTCCAGCGCCGGGTGCTCGAGCAGCGGCCGATGCCTTCGAGCGACCCGGCGCGCGCGCTCCAGGCGCGTCTCGTCAAGGACCGGCTCTACGCCGACCGGATCGCGGCGCTCGCGCGGGAGCACGACTTCCCGGTGCTCGTAGTGGAATGGGGGCAGGACGTCAGCGCGAGGGTCGAGTCCTTGCTCGAGATTCCGGAAGGCGCGGTCGATCTGAGAGCAATCCGCCGCTGGCAGAACGAGGTCGCCGCTGCGTGGATCCGGGCCTGGCTCGCCTCGCCGGAAGGCCCGGAGCGGGACGACGGCTATCCGTTCGAGTGCGAGTGCGGCCGTCGCGGGTGTGACGAGGTGGTGGAGCTCACGATCGAGCAGTTCGACGCGGCGCCGCAGGTTCTCGTCCACGCCTGACGTCCGGTCCGCGGGGGATACTCCGTGCGCTCGGTGCCTCGGACGCAGACGATGACAGCAGCCCGTCGACAGACGGTCTTCGCAGGCCTGGACCCGCCCGGGGCCTGGCCGCCGACGCCGCGCGCCCTGCGGCCGGAGCGCCTCGCCCTCGGCCTCGACACGTTGCCCGGCGTGGCTGCGACGACGCAGCGGAAGCTCGCCCGGCTCGGTCTGGCGACGGTACGCGACGTCCTCGGGCACCGGCCGAGGCGGTACGAGGCGGCGGCCGACGAGGTGCGGATCGCGGCGTTGCGCCAGGGCGAGGAGGTGGTCGTCACCGGTCGCGTGCTCAACGTCGAGAAGCGTCCGATGCGCGGCAGGCGCCGGTCGCGGATCGTCGCGCGGGTCGACGACGGCACGGCAACGGTCAGCGTCACCTGGTTCAACCAGCCGTGGCTCGTCGACCGGCTGAAGCCGGGCACAGAGGTCCGGCTGCGCGGGAAGCTCGGGCGTTTCGGCTTCGAGCCCCGCTCCTACGACCTGGGCGACGAGGCTCGCGCCACGGCCGACTTCGCTCCGGTCTATCCCGCCGCCGAGGAGATCGCCGCCGCGACCGTGCGGCGGGTCGTCGACGCCGCGCTGCCGCTCGCCGTCCACGTCCCCGATCCGCTGCCCGCCGAGCTGCGCGAGCGCGAGGGGCTGGCGCTGAAGCGCGACGCGCTGACGGCGGTGCACCGTCCGCGCGACCTCGACGAGGCGGAGACGGGCCGCCGGCGGCTCGCGTTCGAGGAGTTGCTCGTCCTCCAGGTCGGCATTGTGCGCCGCGTGGCCGAACGGGAGCGGACGCTCGCGCCGGCGCTCGGCGAGCCGGGTGACGTCATTCGCCGCTACCGCGAGGCGCTGCCGTTCGCGCTCACGCCCTACCAGGAGCAGGCGATTCGCGAGCTCGACGGCGACCTCGAGCGCACGGTCCCGATGCAGCGTCTCCTGCAGGGCGACGTCGGCTCGGGCAAGACGGTCGTCGCGCTCTACGCGCTGCTACGCGCGGTGGAGAGCGGACGCCAGGGCGCGCTCATGGCGCCGACCGAGACACTCGCCGAGCAGCACTTCCTCACCATCGCCGACGTCTGCCTCGAGCTCGGCGTCACCTTCGCGCTCCTCACGAGCTCGTCCGGCAAACGGGAGCGGGAGGCGGCGCTGGGCGCCGACGTTGTCGTCGGGACGCACGCGCTGATCCAGGAGGGCTTCGAGCTGCGCGACCTCGCCGTCGCCGTCGTCGACGAGCAGCATCGCTTCGGCGTGGAGCAGCGGTCGGCGCTCGGCAGTCGTGGAAGCTCACCACGGCAAAGCCGCGGCGAGCCCACGGAAGATCAGGGGGGCCGCGCCCCGCACGTCCTCCACATGACGGCGACCCCGATCCCCCGCACGCTCGCGCTCACCGTCTACGGCGACCTCGCGGTCTCCGAGATCGCCAAGCCGCCGGCGTCGCGCAAGCCGGTGATCACGAGCTGGATCACCGAGGATCGCGCGTCGGAGGCGTACACGCGGCTGACGCGGCTGCTGTCGGAGGGGCGGCAGGCATACGTCGTCTGCCCGCTGATCGAGGCATCGGAGACCTCGCTTGCACGGGCGGCGGAGGAAGAGGCCGAACGGCTGCGTCGCGCCGAGCTGCGCGACTTCCGCGTCGGTTGCCTCCACGGCCGGCTGAAGGCCGCCGAGCGGCGCGACCTGATGGCGCGCTTCAAGGCACGCGAGCTCGACGTGCTCGTGGCGACAACGGTGATCGAGGTCGGGGTCGACGTCCCGAACGCGACGGTGATGATCGTCCAGGAGGCCGACCGCTTCGGGCTCGCGCAGCTCCATCAGCTCCGTGGCCGCGTCGGGCGCGGCGCCGAGCAGTCGTACTGCCTGCTCGTCTCGCGGGCAAAGGAGGAGCTGACCGAGTCCGCACATGCCCGTTTGCAGGCACTTTGCGACACCAGCGACGGCTTCGAGCTCGCGGAGGTCGACCTCGAGCTGCGCGGCGGCGGCGCCCTGCTCGGGACGCGCCAGTCCGGGCTCTCCGACCTCCGTTTCGCCCATCTACGGCGGGATCGCGACCTGCTCGAGCGGGCGCGCGAGGTCTCGCCGGCGATCGAGCCCGGGCCGCTGCAGGAAGCCGCGGCGGCGCTCTTCGCCGAGGTAGAGCCGGAGACGCTCGCATGAGGATCCTCGTCCGGCTCTTCCGACGCCTGCTCGGCCGCCGCCGACCGGCGCCGCGTCCGGTGCCGCCGGCCGATCCCGAGCGCTTGCAGCGGATCTACCGCGAGACCCACCGCCAGGTCGAGGATCTCCGGCGCGCCGCCTGAGTAGGACTGATGCGACGATCCTCGTGTGAGGGTCATCGCCGGCAGCCGCAAGGGACACAAGCTCGCCGCGCCGCGCGGGCTCGACACGCGCCCGACCTCCGACCGCGTCCGCGAGAACATCTTCAACCTCGTCGGGCCGGTCGACGGGGCGCGCGTGCTCGATCTCTTCGCCGGTTCCGGTGCGCTGGGGATCGAGGCGCTCTCCCGCGGTGCCGCCAGCGCCGTCTTCGTCGAGCACGACCTGGACGCCGTGCACGCGATCGAGCGCAACCTCGACGGGCTGCGGCTCACCGGTGGGCGCGTCGTCCGCGGCGACGTCGTCCGCACCGTCGCTCAGGAGGTGACGGCGGGTGCGAAGTACGATCTCGTGCTGGTCGACCCTCCCTACGGAATGCTCACCGACATCCAGCCCCGCCTCGCACGCCACCTGCCCACGCTGCTCTCGGTGGACGGCCTCCTCGTCGTGGAGACGGACGCGCGCATCGAGCCGGAGCTGCCGCTCCCCGTCCGGACGAGCCGCAGGTACGGCCAGACACGCGTCACGCTCTTCGAAGCCGGGAACGCGTGATCACCGCAATCGCTCCCGGCACCTACGACCCGGTCACGAACGGCCACGTCGACGTGATCACGCGCGCGGCCGGGATCTTCGACCGTGTCGTCGTCGGCGTCGTCGGGACACCGCAGCACAAGGAGCCGCTGTTCGCGGTCGAGGAGCGGGTCGAGTTCCTCCGCGGCGCGCTCTCCGGCCTCGGCAACGTCGAGATCGACGTCTTCCGCGAGCTCGTCGTCGACTTCGCGCGCAAATGGGACGCGAAGGCGATCGTCAAGGGACTCCGCGTCATCTCGGACTTCGAGTGGGAGTTCCAGATGAACCAGCTCAACCGGACGCTGGCACCGGACGTCGAGACGGTCTACGTGATGGCGAGCCCGCAGGTGAGCTTCGTGTCCTCGAGCGGCGTCAAGGAGATCGCGGCGTTCGGTGGGGACGTGTCCGCGCTCGTGCCGGGTCCGGTGGCCGGGCGGCTCGCCGAAATCTTCCCGAACGGGCGTCCAGGAACGCCCGAACGGCCCGGCGAATAACCGCGTCCTCCGCCCAGGGGGCTACACTGCGGAGCCAATGGACGTCCTAGTTCTGATCGACAAGCTCGACGACCTCGTCCACAACGCCAAGGCCGTACCGCTCACCGACCAGGTGCGGATCGACCGCGAGGAGATCTACGACATCCTCGACCAGATGCGCGCGACGATTCCGGAGGAGATCAAGCAGGCCCGCTGGATCGTCAAGGAGCGGCAGGAGATGCTGGCCGAGGCAAAGCGCGAGGTCGACCGGCTGCTCGCCGAGGCACGGGAACAGGCGGTGCGCGAGGCGTCGCAGACCGAGATCGTGAAGATCGCGGAGCGGCAGGCCGACGAGATCGTCGACGACGCGCGGCGCGGCGCGCGCGAGATGAAGCTCGAGATGGAGGACTGGGCCGACAACCAGCTCGCCTCCCTCGAGGTCAACCTCGAGCGCTTCCTCACTGCCGTCCGGCGCGGTCGCGAGCGGCTGCACGAGCGCTCGCAGGAGTCGGTCGTCGCGGGCCTCGGCGCCAACGGCGACATGGCCGACGACGAGCGCTTCTAGCGTCTCGCCCGCAGTCGCAGCTTCACGGCGCTTCGGGGCGCCTGCGCCCTGATCCTGGTTCCGGCTGCAGGTGTCTGGGCGACCACCAGCGAGTGGCAGCGGCTTCTCGGCAGGCCGCGGACGATCAGGCCGGCCGCCAGCGCGATCTTCTCTGCCCTACAGGCTCTCTTCCCGACTAGGTTCGGCACGGTGGCCCGGCGGGCGGGAGGGACCTGCGCCGGCGGAGAGTTCCTCGCGTGACTGGTCCCGACCGTCTGGAGCGCCAGCCAGCTCAGGAAGAGCACGATGAAGACGAAGACGACGACCCACGGCCAGACGCGCCGTCGCCTCTTCTGCGGCCGCTGCTCCGGCACGAGCCCGCGCTCGCTCGCCCACGTCGCGGCGAAGCGGCGCGGATCGCTCTCACCCACGATCTCGGCGGTGGACACGCCTTCCGCTTCCGCCTCGGCCAGATCCGCCTCGAGGTCGGCGGCCATCTCGTCGGCGAGAAGATCCGGCACGCCGAGTCGTTTCCACTCCTGCCGGCACTCCTTGACGAACGCCGTCATCCCGTCACCTCCGCCTCGATCGTCGCCAGCACCGAATCGACCTCGCCACGGACGTCGCGCCATGCGCGCACGCCTTCAGCCAGGGCACGGCGGCCGCTCGCCGAGGCGCTGTAGTACTTGCGCGGCGGGCCGCCGTCGCTCGCCGCCCGATGCGTCGCGACGAGACCTTCGCGCTCGAGCCGGCCGAGCAGCGGGTAGATCGATCCCTCACCGACGGTGGAAAGGCCGCGCTCGCGCAGGCGCCGCGTCATCTCGTAGCCGTAGGCCGGCTCGTCGACGACGACGGCGAGAAGGCAGAGATCGAGGACTCCGCGGAGCATCTGGCTGCGCCGGCTCTCGATTGCCATGCGTCGCATGGTAGTTCGCTTTGTCTTGCGGCGCAAGGTACGCGCTCCTACGGATTCGCCTCCTCGCGGGCGAGCTCCACGAAGGCCTCGGCCGCCGGTGAGCGGTAGCGGTCTCGATGCCAGGCGAGGACGAGCGTGCGCGGCGGGATCCGCGAGCCGAACGAGAGCATCTTCACGGCGCGGTCGCGCGGATCGACGACGAGCTGTGGCTCGACGGCGGCGCCGAGATCCTCCGCGACGAGCGCGCCGAGCGTCCCGTTGTCGTCGGTGCGGAAGACGACGTTGAGCTTCGGTACTCGCCCCGCGAGGAAGCGCTCGGGCTCGTCGGTCGTGCGCCGCCCGATCAGCGGCAGCTTCGCGACCTCCCGCAGCGGTGGCGCGGAGTCGAGCTTCGCGAGCTCCGAGCGGGCCGAGACGAGCAGGACGTACGGATCCTGCAAGACCTCCGCCCACTCGAACGGCCCCTCTCGGAGAGGCAGGTCGGCGAAGGTCAGGTCGAGCTCGCCGTGCTCGAGCAGGCGCAGGAGGTCGGCTGCGGAGCTCTCCTCCCGGACGCGGACGCCCACGAGCGGCCACTGCGCGCGAAAGCGCCGGACGAGCGCGGGGAGGAGGCGTGCGCCCACGCTCTGGTAGATGCCGACGCGGAGCGTTCCCGCGGCTCCTTCGGCGAGGGCGGCCATGTCTGCGCGAGCGGCGTCGAGTCGCGCGACGATCGCGTCCGCGTGCCCGAGCAGGAGGAGGCCGGCCTCCGTCGGCTCCACGCGGCGCGGGCCTCCGGGACGGTGGAATAGCCGCTGTCCGACGATCCGTTCGAGCTGCGCGATCTGCTGGCTGACGGCCGACTGCGTGTAACCGAGCTCGCGCGCGGCACGACCGAAGGAGCGAGTCCGTGCGACCGCTTCCAGAGCCGCGAAATGGCGTAGCTCGACGCCCATCCAGTCATTAGCACTCATGATCGATACCAACGATAACCCCATTTGCTCTGATCGCGCCCTCTCGGCACCATGAACCCATGAGAACGAAGATCGCCGTCGCGCTCGGGATCGTCTACGTCGTCTGGGGATCGACGTATCTCGCGATCGCCGTTGCCGACCGGACCCTGCCGCCGCTGCTAATGCTTGCGGTGCGCTTCGGGCTCGCCGGCGGACTGCTCTACGCGTTGTCCGCCTGGCGCGGCGATGTCGCGGCTGCACGACCGGGACGGCGTGAGTGGACGGCTGCCGCGGTCGTCGGCGGGCTGCTCCTGTTCGTCGACACGGGCGGGATCGCGTGGGCCGAGCAGCGCGTCGCCTCGGGGCTGACCGCGCTCCTCGTTGCCACGGTGCCGCTGTTCACGGCGCTCCTCGACCGGACGTTCTTCGGGATCCGGCTCTCGCTCGGCGCGCTGTCCGGGATCGCCGCCGGGTTGCTCGGCGTCGCGTTGCTCGTCGGCCAGAGCGGACACGTCGATCCGGTCGGCGCCGCGGTCATCCTCGGAGCTGCGCTCGCCTGGGCCGCCGGCTCGGCCTACGGCCGCGTCGCGCCGCTGCCACGGCCGCCGTTCCTCTCCGCGGCGATGCAGATGCTCTGCGCGGCGGCGTTTCTCGCCGTTGCGGGAGCCGCGATGGGAGAGGTCGGCCGTGTTCATCCGGCGGCGATCTCGGCCGGATCGGCCGGGGCGTTCGCCTTCCTCGTCGTCTTCGGCTCGATCGTGGCGTTCACCGCGTACGGCTGGCTGCTGCGGAGCGGCGCGTCGAGCGTCCTCGTCTCGACGTACGCCTACGTCAACCCCGCCGTCGCCGTCATGCTCGGCTGGGCGCTCGCCGGCGAGGCAGTCGGAGGCCGCGAGATCGCAGCAGGCGCTGTCATCTTGGCGTCGGTCGGAATGCTCGTCCTCGCCCGCGAGCCGCATGGGCACGACGAGGCCGAGCCGACGCCGGAGACTCTCGGCCCGTACATCCGGCGCAAGGAGGCGCAGGAGCGGCCTGTGCCGCGCGTGCCGCAGCTCGCCGATCTGCGTCGCATGGCGCCCTGAAAGCTTCACTCTGGGCCGGACATAGGTTCAGAGTGAGAGGCGTGCCTCGTCCGTGCCTGGGCCGCGAGGCGGAGTTCCGTCAAGGGCGCCACGTCCCGCCGCTACCTTGGCGGCATGACCACGTTCGACCTCCGCACGCTCCGCATCCGCTCCGGCGACGAGGCTCGCGAGCGCGTCGAGATCGGGCTCGAGCCGCTCGTGCTCGGCGGCCAGAGCTACGAGCCGCAGCCGAATCCCGCGCCGGCCGAACTTCGTGTCACGCGCGCCACCAGCGGCACCGTGCTCGAGCTTGCGCTGGACCTCACGCTTGCCGGGCCGTGCTTCCGCTGCCTCACCGACGCCGAGCTGTCGCTCTCGTTGAGCCTGCGCGAGTACGAGGCGACGAAGCCGGAAAGCGACGACGAGCGGACGGAGTATCTCGACGACGACCGGCTCGACCTCTCCGCGTGGGCGCACGACGCGATCGCGCTCGCGCTGCCCGACAAGATCCTCTGCCGGGACGACTGCGCCGGCCTCTGCCCGGTTTGCGGCAAGGACCTCAACGCCGAGCCGCACGAGCATGCCGAGGAGCGCGCGGATCCGCGCTGGGCAGCCCTCGAAGCGCTCCGCGAACGCGACTAGACGATTGATTCCAAACTGCCGCGGGGCCGGATGACGTCCCTGACACGGCGCGGGATCGCCACGCTCGACCACAGCCCGTAGCGCTGCTACGAACTGTGGACGATCGCGTCGTCCCGCTTGGTCAGTGACGCCCCCGACGGCACGTCACTTTGGAATCAATCGTCTAGCGGTCGATCGTGGACATGTCCGGGTAGCGCTCGCCGGCGGCGGCGCCCTTCGGGAACGCCTGCTCGATCCGTTCGAGCTCCTCGTCGGTCAGCTCGACGTCCGCGGCCTCGGCGTTCTCCTCGAGGTAGCGGACGCGCTTGGTCCCGGGGATCGGGACGACGTCTTCGCCGCGCGAGAGCAGCCACGCGAGCGCGATCTGTCCCGGCATCCGTCCCTTCTCGTCGGCGATCTCCTCGACGCGCGCGACGAGGTCGAGGTTCCGCTGGAAGTTCTCACCCTGGAAGCGCGGGTTGTTGCGTCGGAAGTCGCCCTCCTCGAGATCCTCGGCCGACTGGATCCGGCCGGTGAGGAAGCCGCGGCCGAGTGGGCTGTACGCGACGAAGCCGATGCCGAGCTCGCGGCACGTCTCGAGCGGCCCGTCCTCCGGATCGCGCGTCCACAGCGAGTACTCGGACTGCAGTGCCGAGATCGGGTGGACTGCGTGCGCGCGCCGGACCGTCTCCGGCGATGCCTCCGAGAGCCCGAGGTAGCGCACTTTGCCGCTCTCGACGAGCCCGGCCATCGCGCCGACCGTCTCCTCGATCGGCACGCGGAAGTCCACGCGGTGCTGGTAGTAGAGGTCGACGTGGTCGAGGCCGAGCCGCTGCAATGAGGCGTCGCACGCATCCCGCACGTATTCGGCGTCGCCTCGTACCTCGCGCGAGCCGTCGCCCGAGCGGACGTTGCCGAACTTGGTCGCGAGGACGACCTGGTCGCGCCGGTCGCGGATCGCCTTCCCCACGAGCTTCTCGTTGGCGCCGCGGCCATACATGTCCGCCGTGTCCAGGAAGTCGATCCCGAGCTCGAGCGCCCGGTGGATGGTCGCGATCGCCTCGCCCTCGTCGGTCGTCCCGTAGAACTCCGACATTCCCATGCAGCCGAGGCCGAGGGCGGAGACCTCCAGTCCTTGTGTCCCGAGTCTACGTCTGTCCATGAGCCGACGCTACCCCGTCGACCGGGCTCTACGCGGACGGGAACACGAACGGCGTCGTCTCCGTCATCGCGACGAAGCCGTTCCGCTCGAGGATCGGTCGGCTCGTCGGCAGCGCGTCGGAGTAGAGCCAGCGGTAGCCGCGCTCGCGGGCGAGCTCCGCGCGCTTCGCGACGGTCGCGCGGTAGAGGCCGCGCCTGCGGTACTCCGGCAGCGTGACCCCGCCGAACAGGCCGGCGAACTCGACGCCCTCCTCGAGATCGACGCGGCCGCCGGAGACCGGCTGTCCGTCGACGTAGGCGACCACGGCGACCGCGCTGTCGTGGAGGCTCGAACCCTGGCCGCGCCCGAAAACGCGCTCGGCGAGCTCGAGGAAAACGTCCGTTTCCTGCCGCAGCTCGACGTCGGCCGGCGGCGGCGGAATGGAGGCTGCCTCCGCGACGACGACCGTCTCCTCGTCCTCCGGCTCGAGCCCGGCAGCGAGCAGGCGCTCACGAAGCTCCGGGCCGTCGTGCGAGTAGTACTTCCACTCGACATGCCCGGACAGCTCGCGCATCCGCGCGACGAGCGGCTCGACCTGGCCGTCGTCGGGCCGCCAGAGCACGGCGCTCCAGCCCTCGCCGACGAACAGCCCGGCCGGCGCGGCCTTGCGTCGCATCTGCTCGTCGAACAGCGGGAGGATCTCGGTCGTGTCCACGGGCGCAGGCTATAGTGGCCCGCGCCGATGGCCGTCCCGAAGCGGAAAACCTCGAAGTCCCGCCGCGACAAGCGGCGCGCGACGCATGCGATCAGCGCACCGAAGGTCAACGTCTGCCCGACGTGCGGCCAGCCGAAGCGTCCGCACCGCGTCTGCCCGACCTGCGGCACCTACAAGGGCCGCGAGGTCGAGCCGCTCCGCGTCCAGGCTCCGTAGGAGCTCGTTTCGAGATGAAGCACGGGCTGCCCGGCCGCGCTGGGCGGCGCGACGCGCCCTCCTCAATCGCGCCAATAGCGCTGCTATCGGCGCTCCCTGCGTCCTAGCCTCGCACTCGCCCATCGCACCCAACCAGCGCGTGGTCATTCCGCAATGAGCTCTAGTCTCTCCTCCATGATCCGGGTCGCCGTCGATGCGATGGGCAGCGACCGCGGCGCGCGTGCCGTCGTCCAGGGTGCGCAGGAAGCGGCCTCCGACGAGATCGTCCCCGTGCTCTTCGGCGAGGCCGGGCTCGACACCCGCGGGCTCGAGCTCGTCCCGACAACGCAGGTCGTCGGCATGGACGAGAAGCCCGCCGACGCGTTCCGGACAAAGGCCGACAGCTCGCTCGTCCGCGCGGTGAAGGCTGTCTCGGACGGGGATGCGGACGCCGTCGTGTCCCCGGGGAACACGGGCGCGATCCTCGCCGCGGGCCTCGTCCTCCTCCGACGCGTGCCCGGCGTGCGCCGGCCTGCGATCGCTGTGCCGATCCCCGCACGCAAGGGCCCGTCGGTGCTGATCGACGCCGGCGCGAACGCCGACTGCCGCGCCGAGCACCTGCTCCAGTTCGCGACGATGGGAGCGGTCTTCGCCGAGGAGATCCTCGGCATCGCCAAGCCGCAGGTACGCCTCCTTTCGATCGGCGAGGAGGCGGAGAAAGGGAACCGGCTCACCCTCGAGGCGCACGAGCTGCTCGCCGCCTCCGATCTCGACTTCCGCGGCAACGCCGAGGGCCGCGACGTGCTCGAGGGCGCCGCCGACGTGCTCGTCACGGACGGCTTCACCGGCAACGTCGCGCTGAAGGCCGTCGAGGGGACGATCCGCACGCTGCTCGACTCGCTGCGGGAGGAGATCACGGCCACGACGGCCGGAACGCTCGGCGGGCTCCTCATCCGTCCCGCCGCCCGGCGGCTGCGTGCGCGTCTCGATCCGGACACGTACGGCGGCGCGTACCTCCTCGGGCTGCGCGGGCTCGTCGTGATCGCGCACGGCAACTCCTCGCCGACGGCGATCGCCAACGCGATCCGGCTCGCCGCCCGCGGCGTCGACCACGACGTCGTCGGCCGCCTCGCCGGTCGCCTGTCCCAGCCGGAGCAGGCGAAGATTGTATGATCGGCGCGCTTCGAGCCCCCGACACAACGAGGTGACATGGCAGCGTCGCGCGAGGAAGTCTACGAGCGGGTCAAGGAGGTCCTGACCGAGCAGCTCGGCATCGACGAGGCGGACATCACGGAGGAGGCTTCCTTCCAGGAGGATCTCGACGCCGACTCTCTCGACCTCGTCGAGCTGATCATGGAGCTCGAGGACCAGTTCGGGATCAAGATCTCGGACGAGGACGCGCAGAAGATCCAGACCGTCGGCCAGGCCGTCGACTACGTCACTTCGCACCAGTAGCCGCGGACTCCGACCTCGCGCAGCTGATCGACGCGCTCCCGCCGGAGCTGGCGGAGCCTGTCTTCACGCACACCTCGTGGGCGAACGAACGTAGCGACTCGTACGAGCGGCTCGAGTTCCTCGGCGACAGCGTGCTCGAGCTGGCCGTGGCGCACGCGCTCTACACGCGCCATCCGGACTTCTCGGAGGGACGGCTCGCGAAGGTGCGCTCCCACGTCGTCTCGCGCGCGACGTGCGCGGAGGTGGCTCGGAAGCTCGGGCTCGGGAGCCGGCTCGTCGAACACGCAGCTTCCACACAGACGGAGGAGGAGCTGGAGCGGCTGGCGCGGAACCGCAACGTCCTCGCGGCTGTCATCGAGGCGGCGCTCGGCGCGCTCTTTCTCCAGCATGGCTTCGCGGCGATCGAGGACGCAGTCGTCGACGCGTTCTCCGAGCAGATCGAGCATGCGCTCACGACGCGCGTCGACAACAAGACGGATCTGCAGGAGCTACTCGCCCGAAGCGGCCGCCAGGTGACGTACACGGAGATCTCCGTCGACGGTCCACCGCACGAGCGCCGGTTCACGTGCGCCGCGATCATCGGCGGCGAGGAGCTCGGGCGCGGCGAAGGCCGGACGAAGAAGGCCGCCGAGCAGGAGGCCGCGCGCGAAGCGCTCTCCAAGCTCGACGTGGACGAATCTGCCTGACGACTGTTCGTTTCTGGCATCCTGTCCCGCCTCATGGCCGAGGAAAAGCTGGAAATATCGTCGGCAAAGCCGACGACGTCCGGCCGGAAACGGGGGCCGACCAATTCGGAGCTGCGTTTGCGGCGGCTCGCGGCGGAGGAGACCGGGGCCGAGCCTCGGGGGATCCTCGAGATCTTCGGCGACGGCGAGCCGGCGGACGAGGACGCTCCGCTCGCGCGCGACGACGACGAGCGCGACCACTCGTAACCGGCGGCAGTAGCGTCCTCCCGCCTCTTTAGGGTGCGAGCCGTGCATCTGCGCGCCGTCAAGCTGCGTGGTTTCAAGTCGTTCCCCGACCCGGTCGAGATCCGTCTGGAGCCGGGCGTCGGCGTGATCGTCGGCCCGAACGGCTCCGGCAAGTCCAACGTCTCCGACGCGATCCGCTGGGCCGCCGGCTCCCTCAGCCCGACGGAGCTGCGGGCCGAGAAGCCCGACGACGTCCTCTTCGCCGGCGGCGGCTCGCGCGGCCGGGCCGACTTCTGCGAGGTCGAGCTGCTCTTCGACAACGCGGACGGGGC
>JAICZB010000186.1 GCA_025933895.1 Thermoleophilia bacterium | reverse complement strand
CGTGACACCGCGCCCGGCCTGTGCCGCCGGGGACCCGCCGAGGCGGACGAACGCGAGCCGGACGCCGTCCGCGGCCCCCGCCGAGAGCTTCCGCAGCGTCGTCGCGCTCAGCGGCACCTGCGCCACGACCGAGCCGATCCCCCGGCCCTGGCTGACGAGCTGGACGGGGACGGTGGCGGCGTGTCCGACCCGCTGCCCGTACGTGCGACCGTCGATCTCGAGCAGCACGCCGTTGCGCCGCGCGAGCCGCTCGAGGCTTTGCGCGTCGTGACGGCGGATCGCCGCCTGCAGCTGAGGCGAGGACGCCGCCGCGACCGCGTGTACCTGGCGCCGGTCGAGGAGACGCGAGAACCGCGCCTGCGCGGTCTGTGCGGCGTCGTGGACCTCGAAGTCGATGGAGCGGGTGACGTTGCGGACCTCGTCGCGGACGATGACCCACGAGACGCAGGCGATCGGGAAGATCGCGATCGTCGCGAGGGTGAGCATCAACCGCAGTCGGAGCCCGAGCCCCGGTGAAGAGGCGCGACGCGGCACGGGCGTCAGTGATCGTGGCCGCGCCCGTGCGACCCGTTGCCCTCGTCTTCGTGGCCGTGCCCGTTGCCGTGGTCATTGCCGTTCGGGTTGCCGTTCCCGTGGCTGGGCCCGGGCGGATCCTCCTTGCGGGCCTGCCCCGGCGGGCTGTGGTGGTCGTGGCCGGGCGGCCCGCTGTGGTGCTCGTGACCGGGCGGCGCGCCCTGATGGTCGTCGTCGCCTTCCCGGTGCGTGCCCTCGTGGCCGTGGTGCGATTTCCCGTGCCGGGCCAGCCCGGGCGGGACGGTATGGTGATATCCGACGGCGCGGCCGCGGGGAGGCTGTTGCTTCTTCTTGGCCTGGCCCGGCGGGAAGTGGTGTCGGTGTCCGAGGGCGCGGCCGTGCGGCGGCGGCCCCTTGTCGCGGCCCTCGTCTCTCTTGTGCTCCTTGTCGTGCTTGTGGCCGCGGTCTTCCACGACCTGCGGCTGCTCGGTCGTCGGAGTCGTGGTCGTCGGCGTGCTCGTGGTCGTCGGCGTGGTCGTGGTCGTCGGCGTGGTCGTGGTCGTCGGCGTGGTCGGAGTGGGCGTGGTCGTTGTGGGCGTCGTGGGCGGCGGCGTCCCGGATCCGGTTCCTCCGCCCGACTTCGGTGGCGGCTTGGGATGACTCCCGCCCTGCGTACCCTGGTGAGTAGGACCGCTCACCCGGTGCGTCGCGACGTGACTGCGGACCGGCGTCAGGTTGCGGACGACGGGCGGAGCCGATCTCGAAGGAGTCGTCGGCGCGACCGAGTGACGGTGCGCATGCGCGGCCGGGGGCGGCGGCGTGGGCACCACGACCTTGGCAGGCGGCGGCGCAGGTGCACCGGAACCAGAACCGGAGCCCGAGCCGTTACCGATCCCGATCGACCGGAGGTGGGCCGGAATACGGCCTGTGCCGGAGTCCAGAATCAAGGCCATCGCGGCTCCGCCGAGCACCAGCGCGACCAGCGGCGGCGCCGCCAGACGAGCGAGTGCCCAGATTGCACGTCCCTTGCCGCGTTCGTTGGCCGACAACGGCCCTTCCTCCCCTTTCCGGACGGCCCTCCTCGGCCTTGACCCAGAGATATAAGAAACCGAGTCGGACGGCAACCCGGTTGTGTAGCGGACGTTCGCTGTTTCCGCGGGAATCTTTAGCCGGGGCGCCCGGACCTTGCGGAGGGCCCGCCGAGAGCCGACACTGCGCGCGTGACTCCTGAGGTCCGCTACGCCCGGTCCGGCGATGTCTCGATCGCCTACTCGGTGGTCGGCGACGGACCGTTCGACCTCGTCTGGACGCCCGGTGCGCTTTCGCATCTCGAGCTCAGGTGGGAGGACGAGGCCGTGGCCCGCTTCTACGGGGCGCTGTCCTCCTTCGCCCGCCTGGTCATCTTCGACAAGAGGGGCACGGGCCTTTCGGATCGGGTCGCAGGTATCGCCGACCTCGAGACGCGGATGGACGACATCCGCGCGGTGATGGACGCGGCAGGGAGCGAGGCCGCGGCGGTCTGCGGGGTCTCTGAAGGCGGGCCGATGGCGCTCCTCTTCGCCGCCACGTATCCCGAGCGGGTGCGGGCGCTCGTCGTGTACGGCTCCCTGCCGCGGTTCGTCCGCGGGCCGAACTTTCCCTGGGCGAAGCCGAAGCACGAGTACCTGGCCGAATACGAAGCGGACGCTGCGCGCTGGGGGAGCGAGGAGAGCGCGCGCGAGTTCCTGGAGTGGCAGGGGCTCGACCCGACGCCCGAAGCGATCGAAGTCCGGGCGCGGGGCGACCGCCTGAAGATCAGCCCCGGGGCGCTGGTCCAGCTGGGGCGCATGAACGCCGAGATCGACGTCCGGCCGATCCTCTCCACGATCCGCGTACCGACGCTCGTCCTGCACCGTCGCGAGGACTCGATCCCGATCGACGGCGCGCGCTGGATGGCCGAGCAGATCCCGGGTGCCCGCTTCGTCGAGCTGCCCGGCGGCCCGCACATGCCGTATTACGGCGACTGGGAGTCGGTCGTCGCCGGCGTCCGGGAGTTCGTGGAGCCGGTCTGCCTCGAGTCCGCCCACCCGTACGAGAGCGTCCTTGCCACCGTCCTCTTCACCGACCTCGTCGGCTCGACGGAGAAGGCCGTGGAGCTCGGCGACCGCCGCTGGCGCGAGCTGCTCGAGCAGCACCACGCGCGGATCCGGGCACAGCTCTCCCGGTTCCGCGGCGTCGAGCTCGACACCGCCGGCGACGGCTTCTTCGCCCGCTTCGACGGCCCCGCCCGCGCGATCCGCTGCGCGTGCGCCGTCCGCGACGCGGTCACCGACTTGGGCCTCGAGGTGCGCGCGGGCCTCCACACCGGCGAGTGCGAGGTCATGGACGGCAAGGTCGCCGGCGTCGCGGTCTCGATCGGAGCGCGCGTCGCCGCCAGAGCCGGTGCCGGCGAGGTGCTCGTCTCCCAGACCGTGAAGGACCTCGTCGCCGGCTCCGGGATCGAGTTCGAGGATCGCGGCGGCGCCGAGCTCAAAGGAGTCCCGGGCGAGTGGAAGCTCTACGCGGTGGCCGGCGCGTGACCGAGCCCGTTCGCTGCTGGGGGACGAGCGATCCGCTCTACCTCGCCTACCACGACGAGGAGTGGGGCAGGCCGGTTCAGGACGAGCGGGGCCTGTACGAGCGGCTGTGTCTCGAGGGCTTCCAGGCCGGGCTCTCGTGGCTGACGATCCTCCGCAAGCGCGAGGCGTTCCGCCGCGCCTTCGCGGGCTTCGACCCGGAGCAGGTCGCTCGCTTCGGCAAGCGCGACGTCGAGCGGCTGCTCGGCGACGCTGGAATCGTCCGGCACCGCGGCAAGATCGAGGCGGCGGTTGCCAACGCGCGGGCCACGCTCGCGCTGCGCGAGGCGGGAACGCCGCTCGACGAGCTCGTGTGGGAGCACCGCGACCGCGCCGACGGCAAGGAGCTGTCGAAGCGCCTCCGGGCGGCGGGCTTCCGGTTCGTCGGCCCGACCACGGTCTACTCCTCGATGGAGGCGTGCGGGATCGTGAACAACCACCGCGCCGACTGCTGGGTACGCGACGCGGTCGAGGCCGAGCGGCAGGCTCTTCTCTAGCTCTCGAGGATCTGCTTCAGCCGCTCGAAGTCGGTGCGGAACTGCTTCTCGGCTCGCCGTGCGAGGAGTCCCGCGGCGAAACCCGGGACGTTGCCCTCGGCCGTCACCGTCAGGCGGGTCCCGCCGTTCGCGGGCTCGAGCTCGTGCCGGACGGTGAACGGCACCGGGCTGTCGAGCGCCCGCAGCGTGAAGACGCGCGGCTCGTCCTGCTCCACGATCTCGAGGGACGTCTTCAGCTGCCGGCCGAGCAGCGACCGCGACTCCTCGACGAGTCCGTTGCGCAGCGTCGCGCTCTTCACGCCCGCCTGCCACAGCGGCAGGTTCGACACGTCCGTGAGGTAGGCGAACACGTCCTGCGGCGTCCGCGCGATCTCGATCGTCAGCTCGGCGCGCACCCTCTCCACGATAGTTTCCGATCGATGCTCGACGACCGCGTCCGTAGCGTGCTCGAGCGGCTCGAACGGGAGGAGCCGCGGCCGCCCGGCGTGCCGGTCGCCCCCGCGACGGGGCGGTTCCTGTTCTCGCTCGTCGCGCCGCAGACCGACTGCGAGGTGCTCGAGATCGGCGCCGGACGCGGCTACTCGACGATCTGGCTGGCCGCCGGAGTCCGCAATCTCGGTGGCCGCGTCCTCTCGCTCGAGCGCGAGGAGAGCTGCATCGCCGACTGGCGGCGGAACGTCGCCGAGGCGGGCCTCGCGGAGACTGCGCTGCTCGTCGAAGGAGACGCCCGCGAGACGCTGGCCGAGATCGACGACGTGTTCGACGTCGTCTTCCTCGACGCGGCGAACATGTTCTACGAGGAGCTGTTCGTGCTTGCGCGCGAGAAGCTCGAGCCGGGCGCGCTCGTCGTCGCCGACGACGTGATCCTCCACGCCGACCAGCTCGCCGCGTACTCGGCGGCGCGGCAAGCGGACACGTCCCTCCTCAGCCTGACCGTCCCGCTCGACCGCGGGCTCGAATTGAGTGTCGTCTTGCGGTGACCGCGCCTTCGGCTAATGTGCCGGTACCGCGGAAAGGAGGTGGTCCGGCAGTGATTTCAGACAGTACGGGCAGTGGAGGTACCAGCGGGTAGGGGTGCCGTCCCCGGGACCTACGGGGAAACCGCCTAGCCAGCGTGGGGGACACCGCGTTCCGCGCCGCCCGGTCTTACTACCGAGATCGGAGCTGGAAAGCGCCTCTGCCACTACGCGCTGGTGACTGTGACGAGGGGCCGCGAAAGCGGCCCCTCGTCTTTTGCTCAGGCAGCGACTCGCTCGGGGGCCACGACGGCTTCCGAGGCGAGAGTGGTCAGGTGCAGCCGGAGCTGTTCGAAGACTTCTCCGTCGAGGAGACGGCCCTCGGAGTCGAATCGCCCGTGCGCGCGCGAGACCGGGATCTCCGTCCCGACGACCCGCGCACCGGCGATGCCGAGGATGCGCTTCAGGTCCTGCTGGGCCCAGAGGGCGCCGAACTGGCCCGTGCTCGCGCCGACGACCGCGACGGGCTTGTTGCGCAGGACGCCCTCGAGCTTCGGCCGGGAGGCCCAGTCGATTGCGTTCTTGAGCCCGCCCGGAACCGAGCCGTTGTACTCGGGCGTCGCGAAGAGGATCGCGTCCGCCGCAGCCCAGTCCTCCCGGAGGCTGCGCACCGACGCGGGCGCGTCGACGTCGAGATCCTCGTCGTAGAGCGGGAGCTCGCCGAGCCCCTCCCAGAGCTCGAGCTCGACGCCGTCGGGCGCGGCCTCGAGGGCAGCCCGCAGGAGGCTCGTGTTGAACGAGCTCTCCCGCAGGCTGCCGGAGACGGCGAGGATCCGCAT
>JAICZB010000216.1 GCA_025933895.1 Thermoleophilia bacterium | reverse complement strand
GTCTCAGGTGCAGGGCCGGGCGGCGGCGGGGGGCGCGTGGAGCGCCCTCCACGTCGCCTGCCTGGTGATGGAGAACGCGTACAGGCTGTAGCCGAGTGGGGCGCAGTCGCCGACCGCCTGCATGAAGCCGGTGATCTCCCTCGTGCCCATCGAACCGGCGATCCCGCCGACCAGGTGGATCGGCACGCGGGGCTTGCCCGTGCGCCTGCGGATGATCGCGATGTCGGCGGCGTTGTACGCGCGCGTGGCCCTGATCCCGCGCACGCCCGCGTCGGTCGCGTACGCCATCGGCAGGAAGACGTCGTAGTAGCGGGCCAGCTGCCGGTACGGGAAGCGCGGCCAGTAGGTGGGATGCCTGCGGATTCCGACCGGGGAGGGGATGATCGCGCCGAGCGCATACCGCCGGCCGACCGCTGCTCTCAGTCGGGCGGAAAGCCGAAGCAGGCGCCTCGTTCGCAGCGGCACGGATCGGACGAGGCTGGCCTCGATGTCGAGCGCGAAGGAGTCGAAGCGCTCCCCCCTGGCGCTCCGGAAGCGGATCGCGGCCAGCGCCCGCCGCATCTCCTGCTGCGGGTAGAGGAATGACGGCAGGTACCAGGCGACCACGCGCATGCCGGCCGCGTGGGCCGCGTCGATGAACCGTCCGAGCGCGCGACGCCGCACGAGGTCGACACGCTGCTCGTAGTTGCCCGTCTGGAGGTAGAGCGTCCGCGCTCCGTCGCGGGCCATCGCCGCCACTTCCTGCTGCGGGTGGGTCCAGGACGCCGTCGCGTAGATGTCGAGCCATGTTCCCAGGCCGGCGTAGGCGGTGCGCTGGCGCGACGGCACGGGCGCGCCCGACGCCGGCGCGACCAGCACCGCCGCCAGCACAGCCACCACGATTAGAAGGCGCCGCGACCCCGGGCCCCTGAACATGGGAGGAGTGTGCCAAAGAGGAGGCGCGGCGGCTCGACGCTGGACATCGAATCGGTGTTCCGGGAGCATGACCCCACGCATTTCGCCCGACGCCGTGCAGGGGGACATCACGTCTTCGTCGGAAGTGCGTGCGCGACGCTGCGCGCCCTCGTCGACCGAGGTCAGGATCATCTTCTCGCCGGCGGCGGGGCCGGAGTGACCTCCTCGCCGCCGGCCAGCCACTCCTCGAGCCCGGGCGGACGGTAGCTCCCGTCCTGCTCGTAGCGCTCTTGGGCAGAGGAAGCCAGTGCGCCTCCGTCCACCGCGGCGCCGTCATCGCCCGCGAGCCGCCGGTCGTAGGCGGGCTGCAGCAGGTAGATCCCCTTGCGCGACGGGTGGATCTTGGCGGCAAGGTTCGGCGCCACCTCGATTCCCTCCCGCCGGTCCTCGGGCTTGATCTTGCTCGTCGTCACGACCAGGTGGTCGGGCTTGAACGCCAGCCCGCAGTTGCGCGCCTTCTCGGCCATCCACAGCAGCGGGATCTCCGAGAGACCGGTGTCGCTGTAGCCGCCGCCGACGTCGCTGTGCACTCCCGCGAACCAGACCTGCTCCAACACCTGATCTCGCGAGGCATCGGGCTTCTGCTCCCAGACCGTCGGCCTGAACGGGCGGCGTCGCTCGTCGATCGCAAGGGCGTGATACGCGTTGAGCACGTACCGGCTCAGCGTCGTGTCGTGGAACGTCCAGAGCCTGCTCAGGAGCGGGGGACGGAAGCCGTCGATCGGGATGCCGAGGGCGCCGACGGTGTCCCAGACGCCCACGAAGTCGATGTACGTCTCGGAGTACGAATGCGAGCGCCGGAACAGCTCGGCAGCGATGCTGCTCGGCTCGAGGTCCTTGTCCGGGCGACGATAGAGGGCGTACGCGTCCCCGATCAGCTGCCGCTCCTCGGGTCGCAGGATGCCGCTGTTGCGCACGAGCCCGGCCAGGCTGCGAGCGGTGTAGGAGCCGCGGCTGAAACCGAAGAAGTAGAGCTTGTCTCCCGGCTCGTAGTTGTCGACGAGGAAGCGGTAGCAGTCCCGGATGTTCCGTGAAAGACCGACACCGAAGGCGCCGCCGACGAACCGCTCGCCGCGCCGGGTGCCGACGCCGGCCTCGTAGTGCAGCAGCTGTGCGTTGCCGGCGTCGTCCTCGTCCGCGAGCGCCAGGGCGAGCTTGGCCACGTTCGTCGGCGCGGCGACACCGTCACTCACCTCGTTGGGCCGGTTCCAGGTCCCGTCGCAGCAGACGACCAGACGCTTCACGACCCGGATACTCGCAGAGTGATCTGGCTACTCCCAGGGCGACATTCCGTAAGAATCGCGCCGTGCCCGGTGCCTCCGCCGAGACGTTGCGCCGCGTTCCGCTCTTCGCGGGGCTCGAGGCCGCAGAGCTGCAATCGATCGCAGACTCGATGCACGAGGCGAACGTTCCCGCCGGCGCGATCGTCACCGCGGAGGGCGGTCCGGGAGACGGTTTCTTCGTCATCGAGAGCGGTGAGGCCGAGGTGACGATCGAAGGACAGCGTCGCTCGACGATGACGGCAGGCGACTACTTCGGGGAGATCGCGTTGCTGCTGGGCTCGAACCGGACCGCCACCGTGACCGCGATCACGGACCTCCGCTGCCACGCGCTGACGCCGTGGGACTTCCGCACGCTCGTCGAGGGGGATCCCTCGATCGCCTGGAAGGTCATGCAGTCGATGGCGGCGCGCCTCGAGTAGCCGCGCGCCGCTGCAGACGGATCACGACTGCGCACGAGGCTCGGCCCTCGAGACAGGAGTGGGTCTCGCACTCGACCGACTCGGCGCGCGCACCCGCGATGCCGCTCTCGACGAGCCCGGCCCACATGCCGCGGTCGATCAGGGCCGCCTCCGGACGCTCCGCCACGAGGGGACGCAGCGGGCACGTGGGTGTGCCGATCACCGCGGTGTCGCCGTCGTAGCCGTCGAGCCCCGCGTGGAAACCGAGTGAGCGGACTGCACCGCAGACGTTCTCGAGGCCCTCCTCGGCCCGCGTGCTCGGCTGCAGTCCGGCGGTGCGCGCGAGAGAGCGGCCGAAATCCTCGCCCGCCCGTCGGAGCGCCTCGTCGCGCCCGAAGGCCGGAATCTCGTCCAGAAGACGGCCGACAAGCCCCGCCAGGTGTCGCGGCGGAAACTCGAGCGCCTGCGTCTCCGGCGCAGTCGAGTAGAGCTTCGCCGGACGGCCGGCGCCCGGACCGGTACGTCCGGAGCGCCGTGCGAAGCTTGTTTCGAGCAGCCCCGCGTCCACGAGCCTCTCGAGCCGTCCCCGGGCGACACTTCGGTGCACCTCGAGCGCCGCGGCAGCGTCGTCCGCCGTGACGGGCACGGCTGATCCGCGGACGTAGACGAGCGCCTGCCGCAGCTCGCTCCCGCCGATGGCGTCGAGGCGATTCATGCGCTGCCGGAAAGTCTAGAACCCTGCGCCAGTCTTGTTTAGAGTGCGCGACGATGTTTAGAACCGTGAGCGAGGTGCCGCAGCCCCAGGCCGGCTCCGAGCCGCGGCCGGCGGACGCGTCCGAGGTCGACGAGCGTCCGCTCGAGATTCCCTACGCGATTCGTTGGCTCGTGCCCAAGGGCGAGCGGTTCGCGAACTTCGACATCCTCAACGACAACGACACGCAGCTGGCCTACCAGCGCCGGTTCGGACACGTCTACGCGGTTGGGATTCCGACCAAGAAGTGGCGGCTGGTGGTCGTGTCGGATCCCGACCTCCTCGACGAGGTCGCCGGGAACGAGGAGCAGTTCGGCAAGCCGATCGAAGAGATCAATTTCTTCGCCCAGCTGCAGAAGACGCGGGGCAGCGGCATCTCGGTGATCGGAGACGGCGAGCATTACGAGCGCATCCGGCGCGTGATGCTGCCGTGGTACTCGCCGCAGAACCAGCGAACTCAGCTTCCCATCATGAAGGAGGAGGCGCAGCGACTCGTGGCTCGCTGGGCGGAGCTGCCTGACAGCGAGCCGCTGGATGCGCGGGCCTGGATGGAGCGGTACACGCTCGAGGTCTCGGGCCGCGGTGCCTGCAGCTACGACTTCGGGCTGTTGCAAGAGGCCGCCTGTCCCCACGCCTTCGCCCAGGCGGTGCCCGACAGCACCAAGGAAAGCATCGCCCGTGTCGCCGAGCCCCGCCCGGACATCGCGGTCTCGCGAGAGAGGCGACAGAACCTGAAGCGGTACCGCCGGCAGAACAAGGAGCTGTTCGAGACCGCCGAGGTGCTGGTGCGCGCGCGGATGCATACGCGGCCGCTCGGCGACCAGACGGACCTCCTCAGCCGTCTCGTCTCGACCCCTGATCCGGAGACCGGAGAATTGCTGAGCGCCGAGACGATCCGGGACCAGGTCCTCATGCACCTGTCGAACGGGTTCAACGGGCCGTCGATCACCGGGGCGTGGCTCGCGTACGTGCTGGCCACACACCCCGACGTGGAGGAGAAGGTGATCGCCGAG
>JAICZB010000303.1 GCA_025933895.1 Thermoleophilia bacterium | reverse complement strand
TTCCGGCGACACGGTCGAGATCCGGCTCGGCCCGGTGCGCCGCGTGGTCGTGGTCACGGGTCTCGCCGACCGGCGCGGGACGGCGAAGGTCGCCGCGACGCTCTACGAGGAGACGCCCGAGTCGAGCGAGGAGCGCGAGCGGCTTTCGCTCGAGCGGCGGTTGGCTCGGCCGCTCGGCGCCGACCTCGGAGCACGCCCGACGAAGATGGAGCGACGGCGCCTCGACGCGCTCCGCAAGGGACAGCGCCGGCGGTGAAGTGGGTCGCCCTCCTCCGGGCCGTCAACCTCGGCGCCAGGAACAAGGTGCCCATGGCGCAGCTGAGGACGCTGCTCGAGGAAACCGGTTACGAGGATGTCCGGACGTACATCGCGAGCGGCAACGTCCTCTTCGACGGCCCGCGCGGTCGTGCCGCGGTCGCGGGGAAGCTCGAGCGCCTGATCGCGGACTCGTTCGGGGTCGACACGACGGCGATCATGCGAACTCCGGCTGAGCTCGTGGCGACCGTCGCCGGCCATCCCTTCGGCAAGGACACCTCCCGGTCGCACGTGGTCTTCCTGGCGGCCGAGCCCGACCGCGAGGGCGCCGAGCGGGTCGCTGCCGTCGACGCCTCGCCCGATCGAGTCGTCCTCGCCGGCCCGGACGTCTACCTCCAGTACCACTCGGGAGTCCAGGGCTCGCGTCTCTCGGCGGCGCGGCTCGAGCGTCTCCTCGGGTTGCGCGCGACGCACCGCAACTGGCGGACGGTGGCGGCGCTGGCCGAGCTCGCGGCGGAGGCGTAGGCTCGCGCCGACACGCTTCCAAAGGAGGATTTCGATGGCACTGGCACGGGTGGTTTCGTTCGAAGACATCGACGCGAACCGGATGGCGGCTCTGAAGAGCGAGATCGAGGGCGGCGACAAGCCCGAAGGGCTGCCTGCGACGGAGATGATGATCCTCCACGACACCGAGGGGGAACGCGCCCTCGCGATCGTCTTCTTCGAGAACGAGGACGACTACCGGACAGGCGACGAGTTCCTGAGCGCGATGCCCGCCTCGGATACGCCGGGCAGGCGAACCTCGGTGACGAAGCACGACGTCGCAGTCCGGGTGACGGGCTAGAGAGTTACCTCGGCCGCGGGGCCGACGCGGCGGACGTAGCGCGGGACGACGTCCAGGACGTTCTCCTGCGCGCACCGCTCGACGTCGGCCTCGAGGCCGTGGCGGCGCAGATTCGCGGCGCTGCGGCTCGCGCCGAGGCCCTCGACTGCGTTCGGGAAGCTCTGCTTGAGCAGGATCGCCGCACGGGCCGAGTCGGCCGGCTCGCCGCCGAGCGCCTCGGCGACGCGGCCGGCGCAGTAGGCATCGTCGAGCGCCAGCTCGCCGAGCACGCCGGCGCAGAGCACCGCGACGTCCTCCCCGCTCTCGCGCGCCGCCGCGGCGACCGCGTCGACGTTGAGGAGCGAGCCGACGTAGACGCGCTGGAAGCGCTCCGCTGCCGCGACGAGGAGCCTCGTTCCGTTCGTCGTCGTGAGAACGAGCGTCTCCGCCGTAGGCTCTCCCTCGAGCTCGCGCGGCGAGTTCCCGAAGTCGAAGCCCTCGATGTGCTCGAGCCGGCGCTCGCCGGCGAGCTTCGCGGGGCCTTCGCTCTCGGCGAGCGCGCGCGCCTCGTCCACCTCCGCGCAGCAGAGCACCCGCCGGTAGCCGGACGAGAGCGCCTGGCAGATCGTCGAGGTCGCGCGGAGGACGTCGACGACGATCCCGACGGGAGCGGGCGTCAACTCGCCCGGTGTGAAGGCCACGTGGACGCGCATGCCGGGGGTTACGCTAGCCCGGATGTCGACGGCCGAGCCCCGCTACTGCTACCGGCATCCGGACCGCGAGACGGGGCTTTCGTGCTCGGAGTGCGGCCGGCCGATCTGCGCCGATTGCGCGACCTTCGCGCCGGT
>JAICZB010000095.1 GCA_025933895.1 Thermoleophilia bacterium | reverse complement strand
GCGCACCCGCTCCATCACGCGGCCTCCGCCTGCAGCTGCGGCAGCCAGCGCAGGCCGCGGGGGAGGTACCAGTTCCACCGGCCGAGCAGCTTCATGGTCGCGGGAAGCAGCACGCCGCGGATGATCGTCGCGTCGAGGAGTACCGCGACGGCGAGGCCGACGCCTAGTTGCTTCATGTCGAGTGTCGATAGCGTCGCGAAGATCGAGAACACGGCGACCATGACGAACGCGGCGCTCGTCACCGTGCTCGCGGTCGACCGGATCCCCTGCTCCACCGCCTGCTCCGTCGGCATGCCGCGATCGACGAGCTCCTTGATCCGGCTGACGATGAAGACGTGGTAGTCCATCGACAGGCCGAACAGGATGGTGAACAGGAACAACGGGAGCCAGGTGACGATGCCGCCGTTCGGGTGGAAGCCGAGAAGCCCCTGGAGGTGGCCGTCCTGGAAGATCCACACGAGCACGCCGTAAGCCGCGCCGACCGACAGCAGGTTGAGCGCGATCGCCTTCAGCGGAATCACGATCGAGCGGAACGTGAGCAGGAGGAGCACGAACGCGAGCCCGAGGACGAAGGCGAAGACGATCGGCATGTGCGAATGCATGGCCGCCGTGAAGTCGACGTCGCCGGCCGTCTCGCCGGTGACGGCGGACTGCACTCCTGCGAGGCCGCCGACGGTCGCGGGGACCACGTGCGTTCGCAGCACGTTCAGCCCGCGCACCGCCGCTGCGTTCTGGGCGCTGCCGACGAGCGGCACATCGATCGTCTCGACCGTGTGCGCAGGGTTCACGGTCGTGCGGACCGGCGACTTCATCACACCGGTGGCGAGCGCGCGCCGGCGGAGCTCCGCGATCGCCGACTGCACCCGGGGTGCGGTCACGTCGCGTGCCTGGACGACGACCGTCGCCGGCGACGCTGCCCCGGGAAACGCGGACTGCATCGCGCGGTACGTCTTGACGATCGCGAGGTCGCGCGGGAGATCCAGCGGACCCGTGAGCTTCGTCCGGAGGCCGAGCGCAGGCAGCGCCAGACCGAGGAGCACGGCCGACGAGATAGCGACGGCCGCGACGGGATGGCGGAGCGACGGCCGCAGCAACGCCGCCCAGATGCGGGACTCGTTCCGGTCGCCTTTCAGCCTCTGCAGGACGGTGCGCCGCGTCCGCAGGCGCGCGACCCAGCGCGGCTCGCGCTGCCTGAACGCGAGCCCGATTCCGGAAGCGAGGACGGCGAGGATGCCGCGGTCGATGCGGTCGCCGAGCTTCGCGAGAAGTGCCGGAAGGACGGTCAGGGAGCCCACCATCGACACGAACACGACGATCATCGCGCCGATCCCGATCGACGTGAAGGTGGCCGAGCCGGCGAACAGCATCCCGGCCATGGCGACGAGCACGGTCGCTCCCGATACGAGAACCGCCTGGCCGGACGTGGCCGCGGCACGGTGCAACGCCTCGCGTCCCTCCCGCCCGGCCGCGCGTTCCTCGCGCTCGCGCTTCACGTAGAAGAGCGAGTAGTCGACGCCGACGGCCATGCCGATGAGCAGGATCACCGAGCTCGTCGGATCGGACGCGTGCGCGAGATGGCTCACGAGGCTCGAGAGCCCTAGTGCCGCGAGCACCGCCGAGAACGCGAGCAGCACCGGCACTCCGGCCGCCACGAACGCGCCGAACGCGAGCAGGAGGATGGCGAAGGTCAGCGGGATCGAGAGCTTCTCGGCGCGCGAGAAGTCCTTGCCGATCGTCGCGTTGAGAGCGCGGTTCGCGCTCGCGTCCCCGAGCTCCGCCACGGTGAACGCAGGATGCGCCCGCTGCACCCGCGCGACGGCGTCGAGCACCGGCTGAACGCGCTGGTCGGCCGTGTCGCCGTTGCCGCGGATCTCGAACGAGACGAGCTCCGACCGGCCGTCGGCGGAGCGCACCGGGGACTTCACCTTCTTCACGTCGGTGCGGTCGCGGAGCATGGCGGCGACGCCGGCGGCGACCGCTTCCGGGCGTGTGCGACCGTGTGCCTCGACCAGCACGGCCTCGCCTGCCGAGTTGTCGAATCCGGCGTGGGCGAGGATGCGCTCGGCGCGCGCCGACTGGCCGTTCGCGTCTTCTGCGTCCGTCAGCTTCTTCGTTCCGGCGAGCGAGCCGAGCGCGACCGCGGCGGCGACCAGGACGAGCCAGCCGACAGTGGCGGTCTTCCAGTGAGCGGCGCTCCAGCGACCCGCCCGCGCCGCGATGTTCTCGTGCATCTCAACCTCCTGGGACGTGATGAACCTCACGTCTCGAGGCTGCCTGCGGGCAGGGGGCCGGACAATGCGGCGACCAGGCGTTTCGGGGTGGTGGTAGCCCCACCCCTCCATGCAATCGCTCAAGGACTAGCATCGAAATGAAGCACGGACTGCCCGGCCGCGCTGGTCGGCGCGATCCTGCGTCCTCGGTCGCGCGAATAGCGCTGCTATTCACGCTTCCTGCGTCCTTGACTCGCACTCGACCATCGCACCCGGCCAGCGCGTGGTCATCCCGAAACGAGTTCTAAGAGCTGGATCCCGAGCTGGCACCCGCCTCGCACGTCGCGGATCTGGAGCGAACCCCGACACGCATGGACCCGACTGGACGATCGGCTGGTGTACATCGCATCTCGATGCGAATAGATGAAGACCAATAAAAGGTGCCCACCGGCCAGCTCCAAACCGGACCGGTGGTCCGACCAGCCGACCAGGAAGACAAGTGGCGCCGTGCTACTCGGCGTAGGCTCGGATCGCTGCGGCCGCGACCGGTGCCGACTTCCCCTTCAGCAACAGTTCGCGCTGCTCCGCGTCGGGGTGGACCTCGGCGACCGACTCGTACGTGAGTGCGTCGACAAGCACCTCGCCGGCGCCCGCCGTGGAGGAGAGGCGAGCGGCGGTGTTGGTGACGTCGCCGAGCGCGGTGAAGTCCTTGTAGCCTCCGCCGCCGACGTTGCCGACGAACTCCTCGCCGCTCGCGATGCCGATGCCGACGTTCAGCCAGTTGCCGTCGGCGGAGCCGTAGCCGACTGCCTCCAGCAGCCGCAGCGCGCCTTCGACGGCCTTGCGGCGGTACTCGTGCTTTCCGGCGAGTCCAGGCACGAAGAGGCCCATCACGAGGTCGCCCTCGATCTGGCCGAGCAGCCCATCGGCGTCGAGCAGCGCCGACGAGCCAGCTTCGTAGAAGCGGTTCGCGACCGCCGTCACCTCGAGCGGCGAGAGTCCTTCTGTCAGCGTCGTGTAGCCGCGCACGTCGGCCATGAGCACCGAGACCGGGACGACCGCCCCGCCCTTCGGCGCCCACTCGATTCAGCGGGCGCAGATCGACGCGTTCTTGGCGGAGGGCGCGTAGCCGATCCAGCGCAACGTACCCGCCGCCGGCCCCTTGAACGGCGCGTTGCAGAACTTGCACCGCCAAGGCGCCGGGAAGAGCAAAAAGAAGCGCCGGTACACCCGCTGCATCGCCGAGAGTGGACTCTCGCCCCGCAGGATTCCCTCCCAGCGAGGGTGCATCTCGACGATGCCGGGTCCCACCTCCGGGCGTTCGCGGCCGAGTCTCATGTCGTGACCTCCTCACCTGTTGGGCATGCCGGTCTGGGTCGTGTGCGGCTTATTGGGGTTCTGGGCCATCGGATGGGTGCGAACCATCACTGCAGGGGCGAGCGCCGCGATCGCGACGGCCTCCACGAGCAGGGTGAGCAGGATGCCGTGCGCGAGCCGGGAGTTCAGGAGCAACAGCAGGAGCAGGCTGGCGGCGGCCACGAGGAGCGCGATCGTCGTGAATGCCCACCACGGCCAGCCGAAGTCGACGGCCATCGCGACGCAGGTCACCGCTGACCTCGCATCCGATGGATCGCGGACTCGAGCACCGGTCGCAGAATGTTGACTCCATCGTGCGCGACTCCGACGGCGCAAGCGGCGGCGGCAGCCGAGCCCTCGGCATCGAACGCCCAGCCCTCGAGCGCGACGGCGGTCGTGTGCTCGCCGCGCAAAACGGTCACGTTCGTGACGCCGAGCGCGGCCAGAGCCTCGACGACGTCCGGCCCCAGCTCCACGGCCGGCTCAGCCTCGTCGAGCAGGAGTAGGAGCGAGCCCACGCGGGCGACTGTACGAGCACGAGGCGGACCGATCATCGGCAAGCTCCCGCATCCGTAGCCGGCGCGCCCTGGAACTTTTACGCGGCTGGGCCTAATCTCGACACGAAGCATGGCTGCAGTGAGCCGCGACTCGGGGATCTTCGTCGGGCGCGCCCGCGAGCTCGAGCGCCTGCGCGAACTCGCGCGTGCAGCGGCGCGCGAGCCGGCGGCGGCGGTCGTGATCGCAGAGCCGGGGCTTGGGAAGACGCGGCTGCTCGCGGAGCTGCGGCGGATCCTGGAGCTGCCGCAGGTCGAGTTGCATGGCTACGAGTCCGCCCAGGAGGTCCCGCTCGCCGCGGCGGCGGGATTGCTGCGAACGCTGGTGGCTGTCCCGGAGGCGGGACGCAGGCTTGAGACGCTCCTGCTCGGCGAGACGGAGGCTGCGTTCGGGCTCGAGCAAGTGCGCCTGTACGAGACGGCCTACCGCTGTCTGAGTCGCGCGGGCCCACTCGCGGTCGTCGTCGACGACCTGCAATGGGCGGATCGGGAGACGCTCGCGCTCCTGCAGTACCTGCTGGCTGCGGCGAACGCCGCGAAGCTGCCGCTGCTCCTGCTCTGCGCCGGACGGCCCTCCGCCGACACGATGGCGTGGGCGGCAGACCTGGGCCGTCTGCTCGGCCGGGAGCGCTTCGACGAGCTAAGGCTCGAGGCGCTCGAGCGAAAGGAGGCGGCCGAGCTGGTTGCGGAGCTCTCGCCCGGGCTCGGCGACGAGGAGGTGGAACGGCTGTGGCAACTCGCGCACGGATCGCCCTTCTGGTTGCAGGCGCTCGCCGAAGGCGACCAGGCTGAGACGAGCGCGAGCGACCTCACCCGCCGCCGGCTGGCGAGCCTCGACGGCGACGCGGCCAGGCTGTTCGCACTGGTCGTCGTCGCGGCGCAGCCGCTGACGCTCGCCGACTCGGCCGAACTGCTCGGCTGGCCGGAGGAGCGGGCGCAGCGCGCGGCGGAATTGCTCGCGAACCGCGCCCTCCTCGTCCAGGAAGCGGAGGCGCTGCGGATCGCCCACGACCTGATTCGTGAGAGCGCCCGGCGGGAGGTCGGCGCCACCGACCAGACGCGCTTGCACGGCCTCCTCGCCTCCTGGCTCGAGGCGCGCTCCGAGGACGTCTTCACATTGTTCCGCGCACTCGAGCATCGGCAGGCGGCGGGGCTGGAGAGCGTTGTGCTCGCCACCCGGATCGCGCGGTCGGCGCAGCGTCGGCTGCTCGGAGCAGAGGGACTGCTCGCCCTCGGGGCGATCGCCGACGCCGCGGAAGGGGAAGACACCGACGAGCTGCAACTCGCGGTCGCGGCACTCGCAACCGACCTCGGTCAATGGAAGGCCGCGCTCGAGCGCTGGTCGCCGCTCGCCGTACGGCTGCCGACCCCTCACGCCGCGCTCGCTGCTGCGACGGCCGCTTTCAGGCTCGGTCGGGCAGAGGACGTGCACGCGTTCGCCCGGCGGGCACGCGAAGCTGCCGAAGGCGGGCCCGGTGCGATCGAGGCTGACGTGCACGAGGCGGAGGCCTTGCTGTGGCTCGAGAACCGCGTCGCCGACGCCCAGCCGCTCGTCGAGCGCGCAGGCGCGGCCGCCGAGGAGCTCGTCGCGAGGCGAGGCCGAGTCTCCGCGCTTAGCGAGAGCGAGGGAAGTGCGTACGCGCGAGCGCAGCGTGCCACCCTCGACGCGGCCATTCGCACAGCAGACGCCGCGACGGTCGCACGCTGCGCGGAGCTGATCGAGACCGCCGCGCGCGATCCCGCGGAGGCGCTCGCGGCCGCCTCCGACGGCGTTTTCTCACTCCTCCAGTTCGAAGGACTGCCGAGGGCGGCGGAGCCACGGGCGCAGCGGCTCCTCGAGCAATCGCGTCGGCTCGTGCTGCCCAGCCTCGAGGTCGAGGCGACCCACTGGGTCGGGTGGATCGCCCACCACCGCGGACGGCTCGAGGAAGCAGCGAGCCACCTCGAGCAGGCCGTCGAGCTTGCCGAGCGTGTCGGCCCGCCGCGACGGTTCACCATTCCCCAGCTGCGAGCGGTCGCCCACAGCATCGACGCCAGCCGCGGCGACTGGCGCACCAACGTCGCCGCAATCGAGGCGGGGATTGCGGCCGAGCCCGACCCGCACTACCGCCTCGTGATCCGCCTCCTCCATGTCTGGCTCCTGGGCCGTTTCGGCGCGCCCAATACGGATGAACTCTCGCAGCTGCTGCGGCCGATGGCCGAGGACGCCGACGTGGCCGGCTGCGGCCGCTGCTACTGGGAGTCGGTGTTGCACGCCGCCGAAGCGCAGGCGCGCAACGGCGACATCGCGGGCGCAGAGGCGGCGCTCGAGCGGTGGGAAGAGGCGCATCCCACCCCGCACGGCGGCCCCGGCGCTCGCCGCGACTACGTCCGCGCCTTGCTCACGATGCACCGCGACCCGGCCGCCAGCCTGCCGCTGTTCCAGGACGCCGCCTCGCTCGCGTCCGCGGTTGGCTACGAGCTCGTTGATCTCTGGATCGAGCTCGACGCGGCCACCACGCTGGCCAATCTCGACCGGCCGCGCGGTATCGAGGCGTTGCGCGAGGCGGCACGGGCGGCAGAAGCAATGGGCGCACGCAGCGAGCAGAGCCTCGCCGTACAGCGGTTACGCGCGCTGGGCGTCCGCACCTGGCGTCGCCACGGCGACACGGCGCCCCTCACCGCACGTGAGCTCGAGATCGCAAGCCTCGTCGCGGCCGGCGACTCGAACCCCGAGATCGCCGCCGCCCTCTTCCTCTCGCGCAAGACGGTCGAGCGGCACGTCTCCAACATCCTCCGCAAGGCCGGCGCGAGAAACAGAACCGAGCTCGCAGCCAAGATCCGGCTCGATCGCGCGGATGAGGGAGCTGACCGATGATCGGCGCACCCCTCCCGTCCTAGCCTCGGCGTATCCCGAAACAGGAGGTCAGGATGCTCCGAAAGCCGATTCTCGTTTCGGCGATCGCCGTGACCGCCGTCGCCTCGACGGCAGCGATCGCCCTCGCCGCGCCCGCCTCGCGAGCGCAGCACCGATCGATGGCCAAGAACTTCGTGAACGCCGCCGACGCGAACTGCGCCGCGCTGGGCAAGCTGACTGCGCCGCTCGGCAACCCCAAGGCGCTGCGCGGGATCGCTCACAAGCTCTCGATCGCCGTTCCCGCCTTCACGATGGCCCTGCGGGCACAGGCCGAGCTCGTCACGTTCGACGCCCCATCCGGCGAGGCGACCCTCGCCTCGAAGTGGATGGCCGCGATGACCAGCTACCTCCACCAGATGAGCAAGGTCAAGACCGCCGCCTCGGCGGGCAAGGCCGGAGCCGTGACCACGGCGAACGCGAAGCTCACCACGATTGGCGGCCGCGCGGCATCACTGTCCAAGCAACTCGGGCTCCACGTCTGCTTCCAGTCGTAGGCGAAACGAAGGAGGAACTCAGATGAAGAGGTTCATCGGGCTGATTGCGGCAACTGCCGCGCTCGGGCTCTCCGGCCTGGCCGGAACAGCAGCGGCCTCGCCGCCAACGACACCGAACGGCTACGTCGGCGCCTGCAACATGCTGCGCGACCCCACGATGCTGACCGTCGCCATGGCGAACGACGCAAGCCAGGGCAACGCTGGAATGTTCCATGCGACCCTGCTGACGTCCGGCGATGCCTACTGCGGCCTCGAGGGGTAAGCCAAGCCGACCGACGCAGAAGCTGGGGCGGTGCCCTGCCGCCCCGGCTTCCAGCCGAGTCCTCGAGGACGAGTGTTCACCCACATGCACCACGAAGGCCCCGGCGCTTTTAACACAGCATGGTGCGCGGTATCGGAGTCAAGTCTTTGGGACTCATCTGGGATTCACGTTCACTTGGGTTGCACCGCAGGCACGAGAAGCCGTCACCAGGAAGTCGAACGCTTGCTAGCCGCTTGCAACGGCGCGGGGGAAGCAAATCTGGCCGCTCGACCTTCGGAGATCAGCCACTAGGAGCAGGCCCTATAACTATGAGTAGATGAGGCGCTCTGTACCACTCAGGCGCTGGCCGTAGGGGGTGACCCGCGGGACTCTCCGCTTAGAACTCGCATCGAAATGAAGCACGGACTGACCGGCCGCGCTGGTCGGCGCGATCCTGCGTCCTCGGTCGCGCGAATAGCGCTGCTATTCACGCTTCCTGCGGCCTTGACTCGCACTCGACCATCGCACCCGGTCAGCGCGTGGTCGTTCCGAAACGAGTTCTTAGGGAACCCTCATTGCTCTCTCACTCTCGTCCTAGGCAGAACGGGCACTC
>JAICZB010000202.1 GCA_025933895.1 Thermoleophilia bacterium | reverse complement strand
TCGTCCGACCACGCCATTAGGCTCGCCGAAGCCTTGGCCAGCCATCTGATCGACGCCAGGGGAACCGTCGAGCCCAACGTCGACCCGAAAGGGATCGAGTCGCGGCTCCGGGACGGAGTCTTTCTCTGGCTCGACATCGACAATCCGACCGAGGCCGACTTCGGGCTGCTCCGCGACGCCTTCGACCTCCACCCGCTCGCGCTCGAAGATTCACGCAAGTTCGGCCAGAGGCCCAAGATCGAGGACTACGACGACTTCACGCTCCTCGTCGTCTTCGGCGCCACCGCCGACCCGGACCGCCGCACCGGGCTCGCGCCGATCGAGGTGCACTGCTTCTACTCGCCGCACTGGCTGATCACCGTGCACAAGGGGGAATGTCCGGTCTTCGCCGAGCTCCGCAACCGGACGCACCGGCACCTCCAGAAATACGAGGAAGGCCTCGGGATCCTCTACCTCGTGGTCGACGAGCTCGTCGACAGCTTCCTGCCGAAGCTGTCCGACCTCGACGACGACATCGACGAGCTCGAGGACACGATCCTCACCGACCCGCAGCCGGCCGCGCTGCAGCAGGCGATCACGATGAAGCGGCAGCTCGTGCAGCTGCGCAAGATCGTCCATCCGCAGCGCGACATGTTCGCCGCGCTCCTCTCCGGCCGCTACGAGCTGCCGGGGATGACCGAGGAGTACGAGCGCTACTACCGCGACATCTACGACCACCTGATTCGCGTCGCGGAGCAGCTCGACGACTACCGCGACCTCGCCTCCGGCGTCACCGACCTGTACCAGTCGACCGTCGGCAACAAGATGAACCTGACCATGAAGCAGCTCGGCTGGGTCGCGACGTTCTTCCTGCCGCTCTCGTTCCTCACCGGATTCTTCGGCCAGAACTTCAACGTGCTCGTCGGGACGTACATCGTCCCGAGCTGGACGTTCTGGGTGCTCGGGATCGGGCTCGACCTCGCCGCCTTCGCGGCCGTCCTCCTCTGGTACGTCAACCGCGAGCGCGGCAACCTGCTGCTGCGCGTGCCGGAGCTACCTGCCCTGACCCACCGCCGATGAGGGCGCCATTCTGGGCGGCCGAGCACTGGTGCCAGGAGGAGAGCGGGAAGGTCCGCCACTCGTTCGAGGCGGTCGTCCTCGTGTTCGCGGTGCTGATGTTGCCGGCGGTGCTGATCCAGGACTCCGGACTGCATTCGCCCTGGGGCTACGTCGCCGACACGCTGAACGCGATCGTCTGGCTCGCCTTCGCGCTCGAGCTCGGCCTCACACTGCGTCACGCGCCCGACCGGCGCGCCGCGCTCCGCTCCCACTGGCACGACGTGCTCGTCTTCGTCGTGATCTTCCCGCCGTGGGCGGTGCTCTTCTCGGCGCTCGGCACGGGATGGCTGCGCGGCTGGCGCCTCGCGCGCCTATGGGCGATCGCCGGCCGGGTCTTCCGCGCAGAGCGCCTGCTCACACGCCGCCGCAACCTGCCGTACGTCGCCGCGCTCACGCTGCTCCTCGTCACGGTCACGGGGATCGCCGTGCACGAGACCGACCCAAGCCGCTTCCCGAATCCGTGGCGCGGCCTCTGGTTCGCGATCGTCACCGTCACCACGGTCGGCTACGGCGACACGTTCCCGACCTCTCCCGTCGGCCGCGTCGTCGCCTCGTTCCTCATGGTGGTGGGTATCGGCTTCCTCGGCCTCGCGACCGCCGCGATCGCCGGCCACTTCGTCAATCAGGACGCCGACGACAAGCACCGCGAGTCGACCGACATGCAGGAGCAGATCCTCGCCGAGCTCCGCCTGATCCACGAGCGGCTCGCCAGTCTCGAGGCAGGGAACTAGCGCGCACCCCTTTCGGAATTCGCAGCGCGAGCGTAACCTCGCAGGGGGCGGGCCTCGGTCGCGGCCCCCTTCTCCGGGGCCCGCCCCTCGCCACTTAGACGTGCTGTCCGCCCATCTGGTTCGTTAGATCGTGACCCGATTGGCGAACCTTTTACGCACAGATCCCCTGCACAAGTCCTGAAGATCCGATCGCCGCGTCCGCGAGTAGTAGAGAGAGCACCGACAGAGCCGGCCACCTTACGCCGGCCGTGCTCTCCGATAGGGGCGGCCACCGTCCTCACGAGGCCGTCCCGCTCCTCGCAGGGGGCGGCTGCCACGGCCATAGCGGCCGCCCCCACCCTTCTTACGAAGAAATCACCCTTACGAGGTGGGGGTCGGAACTACACTGCGAGCATGCTCCGGGGTCGCAGTGCAGCCATCGCAGCCGCGCTCGCAATCGCCGCGGCGGCGGCCGTCACGGCGGGCTGCGGCGGCGGCAACGGCACCGCGAATGCGCTCTCGCTCGACCCGGTCGCGGCGGCCGCGGCGAAGTCTCAGCAGGCAGGCGCGGCGCGAATCGACTTCGCGCTCGCGCTCAGCAGCCCGCAGTTGCAGGGCAAGGCGTTTCGCCTGCACGCCTCCGGCGCGGTCGACGGCACGAGCAGCGAGCTGTCCTTCGACCTGGGCTCGCTGGTCCGCGAGATGGGGATTCCGTCCGGCGCCGCGCCCTCCGCGACGATCTCCCAGCTCGCGCACGCCAGGGTGAAGGAGATCTCCCTCGAGGAGCACGGCGACTACGTCATCTACATGCAGCTCGGCGCGCTCGCCTCGCAGATGCCCGGCGGCAAGCAATGGATCAAGCTCGACGTCTCGAAGCTCGGCAAGTCGGCCGGCCTCGACGTCGGGAAGCTCCTGTCCGGGAGTCAGCTGCAGCCGAGCGACCTGCTCGGGATGCTCAGGAGCGAAGGCGCGAAGATCCGCAGGCTCGGCCCGGCGACGATCGACGGCACGCCGACGACGCACTACCGCGTCACGGTCGACGTCGCCAAGGCGCTCGACTCGAAGGGGTTGACGAGCCCGCTGCTCGGAAGCGTCGAGGCTCAGATGCCGAAGCTTCCCGAGGACGTCTGGATCGGCAAGGACGGCCTCGTGCGCCGGGTCGGAACCAACTACAGCTTCACGCTGGCCGGCAGGAAGCTCCGCATGCGCATGGCGATGAACATCTCCGACTACGGGGCGCACATCACGATCGCAGCGCCGCCGAGCGGCGAGGTCTTCGACGGGACACAGCTCGCGCAGAGCGGCCTCGGCAACGCCCTGCTCCACTAGGGCAGCGGCCTCAGCGGAGTTCCAGGCGTGCGCCCGACCCGAGGTCGGCGTTCGAGGAGAAGTGACCGCTCGCGTCGGCGGTGAAGCGGAACGTGCCGCGGGACGTCTCGACGAAGACGACCGCCCTCTTCGGGCGCTCGACGAGGTAGACGAGGCAGCGGCCGACGAAATTGCTGAAGTAGCCGCTGCTCCCGCCGCGGCGAACGAGCGCCGTCTCCGCTTTCGGCAGGTGTTGCTTCGCCGCCGCTCGCCCGTTCGCGTTCGCGGCGCCGTTCCAGCGGCGCACGCAGGCGGCCGGCGTGCTCGGTCCCGGCGGGGTGTCGCTCGGCTCGATGTCGACTCCGGCAATGGTCGTCGGCGGCGAGGTCGTGTAGTGGGCCGTCAGCTTCGCGTCCGCGCCGCAGGCAGCGAGCAGGAATCCGGCCAGGGCGACCGTAAGCGCGGGCCCGACGATCCTCATACGTCCTGTATACGCCACCGCGCCGGGATTCGTCACGGCTCGCCCGCCGTTTTCGAGTTGTCAGCCTCGGGAACGGAGCACGGGCCGTGGAGGCCCGCTGGCGAAATTTCAAGAAGATCGTGGAGCTGTGGGTCGATCTCTTCGACCGCCACAACCTCCTCACCTACGCGAGCGCGATCGCCCTGCGAACGTTCATCGCGGCCGTCGCCTGCTCGCTGTTCGCGCTGGGCATCCTCGGCGCCGCGCAGCAGGAGCAGCTGTGGAAGCAGACGATCGGTCCGGCGATCAAGCCGAAGGTCCTCCCGGACGTCTTCTCGGGGATCAACCAGACGGTGACCAACGTCTTCTCCTCCCCCACCGCGGGGCTGCTCGCGCTCGCGTCGGCGCTGGCCGTCTGGGAGGTGTCGGGCATCATCCGCGCGGCGATCGGAGCGCTCGACGAGATCTACGAGACGCCGGAGCCGCGGCCGTTCTGGATCCGGTTTCCGATCTCCTTCGGGCTCGCGATCCTCGTCCTCGCCGCGATGCTCGGGTCCATCGCCATCATCTGGGCGGGACACGTCTCGGGCAGCCTTAGCATCCCTATCCTGATCCTCCGCTGGCCGGCGGCCGTCGCCCTCATCGCCTTCGCCTTCGAGCTGATCGTCCGCTGGGCTCCGGCGAAGCACCGACGCGCAAGGTGGGCAAGCCTCGGCTCGATCCTCGTGGTCGTCGGCTGGATCGGCGAGACGCTGATCTTCGCCGAGTACGTCCGGTCGGTTGCCAACTTCCGCACACCGGTCGGGAGCCTCGAGGTATTCATCTTCCTGGCGACCTACTTCTACATCGCGTCGATCGTGCTGCTCGTCGCGATGGAGCTCGACGAGCTCGTCCGCCTCGACGCGCAGCGGCCGCGCAACCAGCAGCAGCTCCTGCCGCTCGTCTCGGGTGTGATCCGGGGCGCTTCGTCCTAGAGGCTTGATGCGCATTAGCCGTGGCCCGTGGTGCCGCCCCAGGCACGGCGCCATGCCGTCTCGTCGCCCTCGACCAGGCCCACCGGCCTGCCCTTCGGCCGCCGAGCCGCCCTGGCTTGGCCTGGAACAGCCCCACGACGATGCCTAATGCACATCAAGCCTCTAGGCG
>JAICZB010000023.1 GCA_025933895.1 Thermoleophilia bacterium | reverse complement strand
TGCCGCGAGCTCGTGCGCTCGATGAACGGCAGGATCTGGGTCGAGTCCGACCCGGGCAAGGGAGCGGCGTTCACCTTCGAGCTCCCGATCGCCGAGCGGGTCACGGTGTCCGCGTGACGCAAGGGCATCGTGCGCATGGAAGACGTCTCGCCACCGGGATCGACGCTCCACATGGAGCGGGGATCCAGGTTCACGTGGAGGGTCTCGTCGCTCATCTGGCGGGCCGCGAGCGGTGCGACGCCGCCGCCCCGGTTCGAGGAGCTCTTCCCCGCCTACCGGGCCCTGGCGAACGCGTAGAGGCGGCCGAGGCCGACGAGATAGAGCCTGCCGTTGGCGGCGACGGCAGGCGAGTACTCGCCGTCCGGCCACTCCGCGTGAGGGCGGCCGCTCGCGGCGTCGAGCGCATACGTCCGGCGGGCGAAGGTGGAGAAGTAGACGAGTCCGTCGACGACCGAGGCAGCGCCGGAGATCGGAGCTGTCACCGGGTGGGCCCACCGCAGCGAGCCGGTGCCGGCCGTGATCGCGTAGAAGTCGTGGTCGTACGAGCCGACGAGGACGAGGCCGTGCCAGACGGCCGGTGAGGCGTAGACGTAGCCCCTCGTCCCGAAGCTCCAGAGGACAGCTCCGCTTCGGGCCGAGAACGCGTAGACGCGACCGTCGAGCGACCCGACGTACACGCGCCCGGCGTTGGCCGAGGCGGTGGAGTAGAAATTGCCATGGCCGACGCTCCGCCAGATCAGCCGGCCCGTCCGTGCGGAGAGCGCGAACATCTCGCCGGCGTAGTTGCCGATGTAGATCCGCCCGTAGGCGAGCGTGGGAGAGGCTTTGACCGGCGCACCGGTGTAGAAGCGCCAGCGCGCCCGGCCCGTGCGGGCGGAAAAGGCGCGGACGTACCCGTCCTGGTCGCCGACGTAGACCGTGCCGTTCGCGACGAGTGGTGACGACTCGGAGGGGCCGATCGCGCGCCTCCAGCGGATGCGGCCCGTGCCGGGGGAGAACGCCAGAAGCTCCCCGCCCTGGAGCTTCGCGTGGCACTCGTAGTTCCCGATGAAGGTGGCGAAGACGAGGTGGTAGGCGAGCGCCGGCGACGACCAGCCGCAGCGATGGGCGTTGTACTGCCAGCGGACACGGCCGTTCGCGGGGTCGAGCGCGTAGAGGCGCCCGTCGAAGACCTCCTGGAAGACGCTGCCGTAACCGACCGACGGCGGAAACTCGAGCAGATGCCGCCCGTGGAACGTCCAGACGCGCCGGAACGGGGGCCGCAGCCCGGGCTCGGCAACGGCGCGAAGCCGAGCGTTGTCGGCCCCGTAGGTCGGCCACGGCAGCACGGCGCTCCGCGCGGGCGGCGGCTTCGGGCGCGTCACCGTCGTGGTCGTCGCCGGGACGGTCCGAGACTCTGTCGTCGTCGGGGCGGTCGTCCGCGGCCGGGTGCCTCCGCACGAGACGAGCACGCCGGCCGCGAGGATCACCCCGATGGCCGCGAGGCTTCTAGCTATCGCTGCTCTCTCCGCTGAGATGAGTCCACAGATTGGAGAAGAATCGTGACAGCGCCGGCCAGTGCGCGCTGGCGCCGAAGTTGATCGCGCCGGCGTCGAACACCGTCGAGCGGCCGCGTGTGTAGATCGTCATCTCCGCAGGGTTGCCGGGACCGAGCTCGTTGGGGATCACGGCGAGGACGTGCGTGTGCGGAGGCGAGGCGGAATTCGGCTCGTCGACCTCGATCCCGTAGGTGCCGACTGCGCTGCCGTCGTGGAGACCCGTGCCGGCGAAGAGCCAGGGCGCTGCGGCGGTGTCGGTGATGCGGTAGGGCCGGTTCGGATACTTGCCCTCGTCCCAGCCGGCGTACTGCGAGCCCACGAGCGCCGCCTCGGGCCGGCCGAGATCGCGCCACCGCGTGCGCCCGGTCATCGTGTTCCCCGACACCGTGACCTTGTAGAAGAAGTTGTTGGCCGAGAGGAAGGCGAGGTTGCCGCCGGCGTTGCGGTAGCGGGTGATCAGGTCGAAGGTGTGCGACGTGACGTACTCCTCGTGACCGGCGAAGACGATCAGCCGGTAGCGCTTCAGCTGGCCGGCGCTCGCGAGGTGCTCGAGGTCGTCGTCCGAGATGAAGTCGGCCCGGAAGCCGCTGTGCCAGTACCAGCGCAGGAAGCCGAGGTCGAAGCGCGAGAACTGCTCCGGCAGGCCGGCCGGGACGCGCGTCCCGCTCACCCTGGAGCTCGCAAACGGATGCGTGAGGTCGATGACGTGGACGGACGAGTCGAGGTACCAGCTGTCGCCGCCGACGACGTCGTACGCGTGCCACGTGTTCGTCGGCTCCACCACGAGCACGGGCGCGTTCCCGAGGCGGCGCGGCCGGAGCACGAACGGCGCGTAGTCCGTGTGGCCGCCCCAGCTGATACGGGCCACGTAGTCGCCGCTCGCCCAGCTCGAGCCGAGGCGGATGTGCGCGAGCCAGCGCCCGTTCCCCGACGGGCGGCGCACCTGCTGCGGCGCCGTGACCGGCTTGCCGAAGGTGCGCTTGTCCCAGCCGGGTGCGGCTGACGGTCCGGGTGTCCCGGACGCGCCGGCCTGGAAGACCTGGAGGGTCGCACGGCTCGTGTCGCCGCCGCCGATGTCGAGCACGGCGACCTGTCCGGGCGCGTAGCTGCGCGCCAGGAAGCCGGCGAGAAGCGGCGACGTCCCGGCCCGGCCCGGGCCGAGGACGGTTCCGAAGACGATTGCGGTCGCCGCGGCGACCGCCGCTCCGGAGGCGAGGGAGGCGACTGCTGCGCGCTGCCGGGGGGAGCGCGGCGAACGTGGGAATCGGCGTTCACGGAGGCGGTTCGGCGCGATGTTCATGCCGCCACCGTCGGCGGCGGCGCCAACCGCGCTCTAACGGCCGGCTAACGGCGCTGGGAGGCCCTCCTACGAGGGTGCTAGAACGTCCACGCATTGGTCGAATTCGCCATCCTCGGCCCGCTCGAGGCTCGTGACGACGATGAGCCGATCCCGCTCGGCGGCCCCAAGCAACGGGCGCTGCTGGCGATGCTCCTGCTCGAGGCCGGGCGGATCGTCTCGCTCGACCGTCTGATCGAGGCGCTGTGGGAGGGCGATCCGCCGGCGACGGCCGTCGCGTCGCTCCAGAACTTCGTCGCGCAGCTGCGAAAGGCGCTCGGGGCTGACACGATCGAGACGCGCTCGCCGGGCTACGTCATCCGGCTCGATCCGGAGCAGCTCGACCTCGCCCGCGTCAGGAGCCTCGTCGACTCCGCGCGAGCAAGCGAGCCTGTGCGCCGCGCTGCGCTGCTCGACGAGGCGCTCGGCCTATGGCGCGGCGAGCCGCTGGCGGAGTTCCGCTACGAGGCGTTTGCGCGGGAGGAGATCGCGCGGCTCGAGGAGTTCCACCTCACGCTCGTCGAAGAGCGGGCGGAGGCGAAGCTCGCGATCGGCGGCCACGCCGACCTCGTGACCGAGCTCGAGTCGCTCGTCCACGCGCATCCCCTCCGCGAGCGGCTGCGGGCGCAGCTGATGCTCGCGCTCTACCGCTCCGGCCGCCAGGCACAGGCACTCGAGGTCTACCGCGAGGGCCGCGAGCTCCTCGTCGAGGAGCTGGGCCTGGAGCCGAGCCCGCTCCTGCGCGGCGTCCACGCCTCGATCCTCCGCCAGGAGACGTCCGCCGTCGGCCGCGGCGCCGTCCCCGAGGTGGAGCACTTCGAGGAGGTGGCGGCCGCGCTCCTCGCCGGCAAGGTGACCGTGGTCGTCGGCTCCGACTCGGAGCCGCTGGCCTCCGAGCTCGCACGCCGCTTCGGGGTGGAGACAGTCACGCCGGAGCTCGCCCGCGTCTCCCAGGCTGTCGCCGTCCTCAACGGCGCGGGGCCGCTTTACGACACGCTGCACACCCTCGTCGACGGAGACGGGGAGCCATCGGCCGTCCACCGCTTCCTCGCGAGCCTGCCGGCGCTGCTACGCGAGCGCGAGATCGTCCAGCCCCTCCTCGTCACAACCGGCTACGAGCTCGCGCTGGAGCGCGCGCTCGAGGAGGCCGAGGAGTCGTACGAGACCGTCTGCTACCTCGCTTCGGGCCAGATGCGCGGCAGCTTCTGCCACATCGCGCCGTCGGGCGTCGCGAACGTGATCGAGCGGCCGAATGCGTACGCGGGCGAGCTCGCTCTCGACGAGCGCACGGTGCTCCTCCATCTGCAGGGCCGGATCGACCGGTCGGCCGAGCGCGCCTGGGAGAGCTTCGCCGTCACCGAGGACGACTTCATCCACTACGGCGACGTCGCGCGCCGGCTCCCTGTCTCGCTCGCGGCGCGGCTGCGGCGCAGTCACCTGCTCCTGCTGGGCTACACGCTCTCCACCTGGACGCTGCGCGTCGTGCTCGAGCGATTCTGGGGCAGCGAGCCGCTCCCGTATCGGTCGTGGTCGGTGCACCCCGGGCCGCAGCCGCTCGAGCGGGAGTTCTGGCGGCGCCGCGACGTCGAGGTCGTGGACATGGCGCCGGCCGCGTACGTAGCGGAGCTGGAGCGCGCGCTCGAGAAGGCGGCGGCACGGTGACCGGCGTCCCGGAGAGCCCGTACAAAGGCCTCGCTTCGTTCGAGGACTCCGAGCTCGACGCGCTCCTTTTCTTCGGCCGCGAGCGCGAGATCTCCGCCGTCGCTGCGAACGTCCTCGCGAACCGGCTGACCGTCCTCTACGGGCCCAGCGGCGTGGGCAAGAGCTCACTCCTGGGCGCAGGGGTCGCCCGCCGGTTGCGCGAGTTGAGCGGCGCGCCCGTCGTGGTGCACGACGCGTGGGCCGAGGATCCGGCCGCCCGGCTCGTCGCGTCGGTGCATGCCGAATCCGGCGAGCTGGGTGCGACAGCCGGTCTCGTCGACACGGTCGCGGCGGCGGTGCAGCGGAACGGCGAGCTCCACCTGCTGCTCGACAACTTCGAGGAGTACATCCTCTACCACGGTCTAGAAGGGCCGTTGAGCACGGCGCTGCCCGAGCTGCTGCGCCGGCCGGGCCTGCGCGTGAACGTCCTGGTCGCGCTGCGCGACGACGCGCTGGCCGAGCTCGACGACTTCGCCGGCCGGATCCCGGAGCTGTTCTCGAACCTGGTCCGCCTCGACCGGCTCGACCGCGAGGCGGGGAGGGACGCGATCCTCGGGCCACTCCGCCGCTACAGCGAGCTGACAGGTGAGACCTTCACGGCCGAGGACGCGCTCGTCGACGCGGTGCTCGAGGAGGCGTCGACCGACGCCGGCGTCGAGGCGCCCTACCTCCAGCTCGTGATGGAGCGACTCTGGGAGCGCGAGCGGGAGGCCGGTTCGCGAGCGCTGCGCCTCGCGACGTTCCGCGAGATCGGAGGTGCTCGTGCCGTCGTCCGCGAGCACGTCCAGGGAGCGCTCGAGCGGCTTCCCCTCGCGGAGCAGGAGGCGGCCGCCCGGGTCGTGCGCCAGCTCGTCACGCCGTCGGGCCGGAAGGTGTCGCACGAGCCCTCCGATCTCGCCGAGTACGCGGCCGTCGAAGGCGTCCAGTTGCGGCACCTGCTCGAGACGCTCGGCCGTGAGCGGATCGTTCGCGGTGTCAACGGCATGCAGGGCTCGCCGACGCGCTACGAGATCTTCCACGACGTGCTCGGGCCGCCGATCCTCGCGTGGCAGGCCGAGCATCAGCTACGCCGTGAGCGGATCCGGGCCCGGGAGCAGCGCCGTCGTCTGCGCGCGATCATCGGCGCGAGCCTCGTTGCTCTGGCCATCGTCGCCGGCGTCGCCGTCTACGCCCTGGTTCAGCGGAGCAACGCGCGCACGCAGGCGCGACGCGCGCATGGTGGCGCGCTCGCGGCCCGCGCGCAGGCCGACCTCGCGACCAACCCTCAGCTGAGCGTCGATCTCGCCCTGCAGGCCGCGTCGCTCGCGCCGGGGCGGAACACCGCGGATGCACTGCGTGCGAGCCTCGCCGCGATGCGCGAGAACCGAGTCCTCCAGCTCGGTGGCCAGATCGTCACTGCCGCCTTCGCGCCGCGCGGCGAGCGGCTGCTCGTAGCGAGCACCGACGGAAAGGTCGGCATCTACGCCCGCGGCGGTCGTCGCCTCGGGTTGATTCCCCGGCAGCGAACGGTGACCGCGGCCGTCTGGAGCCCGGACGGGAAGCTCTTCGCGGTTGGTACATCCGACGGCGACGTCTCGGTTTGGCCGATCGCGCTCGACGGCCCGATCCGCACGATCACCACCCCCTCCACGGTGACCGCGCTTGCGTTCGACAAGACGACGTTGCTCGTCGCGAGCGGCACGCACGTTCGGCTCGTCGATCTCGCGACCGGCCGGACGAAGACGATCGGCTTCCCGGGTGGCGTCCTCGCCGCGGCGCTCGATCCCACGGGCCAGGTCTTTGCCGTCGCCACTCGCTTCGGGAAGTCGACGAGCGCGTCGCTCCGCAGCGCTCGCACCGGTCGCGTGATCGCCCGCCTTCCGGATCCGGGCATCCGCTCGTTCGCCTTCAGCCCAGACGGGCGGCTGCTCGCGAGCGGGAGCCGCGATCGCACCGCGCGGATCTGGAACGCGCGCACCGGCAAGCTGATCCACGTCCTGCAGCACCAGGGCTACGTCGTCGCGGAGAGCTTCTCTCGCACCGGGCGCTCGCTCGTGACCTCGAGCCAGGACGGCGCGGCCTACGTCTGGGACGTCGCGACCGGTCAGCGCGAGCTCCTCCTCGTCGGCCCGACCGAAGAGGTGGACGCGGCGGCCTTCAGCCCCGACGGAAACAGGATCGCGATTGCCTCGACGGACGGGCTCGCGCGCATCTACAACGGCGCCAACGGACTGCCGATCGCTCCGCTTGCGGGGCACAGCGCGGCCGTGACGAGTGTCGGCTTCGATGCGAGCGGAGAGACGGTCGTCACCGGCTCCGCCGACGGCAGCGCCCGGCTGTGGGATGCGTTGCCGCTGGGGACCTTGAGGCCGATCGACACGCGCAAGACGCCGCTGCGTGCCTTCTGGGCCGGCGACCGGGCCGTGTCAGTCGCGGGTGACGAGGCGCGCCTTCTCTCGACCTCCGGCCGCGTGCTGAAGACGGTCCGGATGTCAGCCCCGATCGTCGCTACCGCATCCGACGGGAGCACGGTCGCGGTCGCCGACGCCGGCGGCAAGCTCGTGACCGTTGCGGCGACCGGCTCGCAGTCGCTCGGACACGCTCCCGGGGTCACCGCTCTCGCCTACGCGGGGAAGACCCTGCTCATGGGCCTCGCCCGTGGGATGGTCACGGCCGCGAACGGCGGCCTGCGCGTACACGTCCCGGGGCCGGTTCGATCCATCGCCGCGGGCGGGAGCCGCTTCCTCGTCAGGCTTCCGGGCTCGGTGCGTGTCTACACCGACGCCGGCAGGCTCCTGAGCACCATCCGGACGACGACGGCGCACGCCGTCCTCTCGCCGGGCGGGCTCGGCGTGGCGACGACGAAGGGCGACGTCGCCGAGCTCTGGGACGCGTCCACCGGAAAGCTCCTCCACACGCTCGGCGGCCCGGCCGGCCATACGAAGCCCGTCACAGACGCGGAGTACTCGCCGAGCGGGCTCGAGGTGGTCACCGTCGGCGACGACCACACCGGACGCATCTGGAGTGCGCGCACCGGACGGTTGCTTCGCCACCCCCTAGTCGGCCATTCGTTCAACGTCAACACCGGCAGCTTCAGCCCCGACGGTCAGTGGATCGTCACCTCCAGCCAGTTCACCGCCGGCCTCTGGAACGCACATACGGGGCAGCTCCTCTTCTTTCTCGGCCGCGATACGCAGCCGCTGACCGGAGCGAGCTTCAGCCCGAACGGCCGCTGGATCCTGACCGGCAGCGAGGACGGCACCGCACGGGTCTACCACTGCGTGATCTGCCAGCCGGTGAGCGGCCTCGTTGCGACCGCGAAGGCGCGCCTCGGCGCGCTGCGCTAGACCACCGCGGAAGGCGGAAGGCAGCGCGGCTCGTGCCGGGCCGCGAGCAGCAGCAGGAGAGAGTGAAGCTGTTCGCGCTGCTCGGCGTCGAGCGGGGCGAGGAACTCGTCCTCGACGCGGCGGGCGAGCGCGCGGAACCGGGCGAGCATCCGCTTGCCGTCGGGCGTGAGGCGAACGAGGTGGCGCCTCCGGTCGTCGGGGTCGCGCTGCCGCTCGACGAGCTTGCGGTCCTCCAGCTCGTCGAGGAGGCCGACGAGCGTTCCGCGGTCGTACCCGAGCGCGTCCGCGATCTCCGCCTGGGTTTCGCGCGCGCTCTCGTCGAGCAGGATGAGGATTGCGTGGTGATAGGGGCCGAGCCCCGTCTGCTCGTACTCGTCGAGGGAGCGCTGCTTGGCCGTGAAGCCGAGCCGCTTGAGCAGAAAGAGCGTCGAAGCGACGAGCTCGGCCGGCAGGCGGACCCTGGCCTTCGCGTCGGTCTTCATCTCTGTCCCCATTCCTCGGAATATGGTAGCGCGTCCAAGCGTTCCTCTCGTGTATAGTTGGTCATTCCAACGATTGGAGGATCTGCTTGCTTCCCACGCTTCATCCTGTTTCTTCCCGGCGGCGCTGGAGCGCTCTGGCTCTCATCGTCACCGCCCAGTTCATGGTCATTCTCGACGTGGCGATCGTCAACGTCGCGCTCCCCTCGATCAAGTCGGATCTCGGCTTCTCGCGGACGGGGCTGCAGTGGGTGATCACCGCGTACGCCATTCTCTTCGGCGGAGCGCTCCTGCTCGGCGGCCGGCTCGCCGACCTGCTCGGTCGGAGGCGGATGTTCGTCGCGGGTCTCGCGGTCTTCGCCCTCAGCTCTCTCCTCTGCGGCTTCGCCTGGTCGTCCGGCTCGCTCATCGAGTTCCGGGCGCTGCAGGGGCTTGGCGGCGCCCTTCTCGCCCCCGCTGCGCTCTCGCTGCTGATGACGACGTTTGCCGAGGGTCGCGAGCGCAACCTCGCGCTCGGGATCTACGGTGCTGCGTCGGGTAGCGGTGCGGCGGCGGGCGTCCTGCTCGGCGGCGTCCTCACGTCCTACTTCGGCTGGTCGTGGATCTTCTTCCTCAACGTTCCGGTCGGCGCCGTCGCGATCGCCCTCGCCCCGTTCCTCCTGCGCGAGAGCCGCGCTGAGCTCGCGCACCGGCACTTCGACGTGGCCGGCGCGACCTCGGTGACCGGCGGACTGATGCTGCTCGTGTACGCGCTGACGCGGGCTACGAGCGACGGCTGGACTTCGCCCGTCACGGTTGGGCTGCTCGGCGGCGCCGCTGCCCTGGTCGCGGCGTTCCTCGCGATCGAGTCTCGCTCGCGCTCGCCGCTCCTGCCGCTGCGGATCTTCCGCCTCCGGGCCCTCACGGCTGCGAACGTGACGATGGCGATCGTCGGCGCCGTCACGTTCTCGGAGTTCTTCCTGCTCACGCTCTACGTGCAGGACGTGCTCCACTACTCCGCCGTGCAGAGCGGCGTCGCGTTCAGCGCCTTCGCGCTGGCTGTGGTCGTGACGTCGAACATCGCGCAGGTCGTGGTCGGGCGCGCCGGGGTCCGGGCGACGCTCACCGGAGGCCTTGCGCTCGCGATCGCCTCGATCGCCCTGCTCGTGCGGCTACCGGTCGACGGCCACTACTTCTGGGATCTCTTCCCGGCCTTCGTGCTCGGCGGCGCGGGAATGGGCTTCTCCTTCGTGCCGGTCACGATCGCCAGCCTCGCAGGCGTCGAGCGCGCCGATGCCGGCGTCGCCTCGGGTCTCGTGAACACGAGCCGGCAGATCGGCGGTGCGATCGGGCTCGCGGCCATCAGCACGGTCGCGGCGAGCGCCACGTCGAGCTACGCAAACGCCCACGCGCTGGCGGTCTCGAGTGCCGCGGCGACGGTCAACGGCTTCCAGACCTCGTTCGTCGTCCTGGGCGGTCTGCTCGTCGCCGCGCTCGTCGTCGCCGGAGTCTTCCTCCGGCCGGCGCGCGAGCAGCTGGCCGAGGAGGCCGAGCCGGCCCAGCTGCAGGAGGCCGCGTGATCGGCCGGGACGACCGCCCGCTGCGACGTCAGCGCGTCGACGAGCTCCTGCGCGAGATCGACGCCCAACGACGACAGCAGCTCCTGCTCGAGGCCGCCGGTGCCTATGCGCCCGGCCTCGAGCGGCTGGCCGAGCTCGCCCGGCAGCGGCTGGCCGAGCTTGTCGGCTAGTCGGCTAGTCCTTTCGCCCTGAGCTCGGCAAGTGCCTCCTCGGACTTGCCGAGCTCGAGGCCCATCCCCTCGAGCACGCGCTCGGTCTTCGTGAACTGGACCTCGTCGTACTGCACGATCTGGACGCGGTTTCCGCTCGGATCGCGAATGTCGAAGAAGCGCCCGGGAAGCACCTCCACGCCTGCTTCCTCGAACCTGCGCCGCGCCGCCTCCTTGTCGTCGACGACGAGCCCGAAGTGCGGCTCCTCCGAGCGCGGGCCGCGCTCGAACAGCGCGAGGAACTGATCGCCCATCCGGAGGAATGCGGCGCCGGGCACGCTGCGGTTCACGTCGGTTGGCTCGAACAGCTCGGTATAGAAGGCGACCGACTCCTCGATGTTGTCCACCTGCAGAGCGACGTGATTGATGCCGACGAGACGCGGCCTCATCGGCGGGCCATGCCGACGATCATCGGGCGTCCGACCTTCGGCGCCTTCGGCACCTCGCCGTGTCTGACCGACTCGACCGTGAGCGTGGACGACTCGATCCTGGCCAACGTGTCCCGGTTGGGATTGCAGCCGACAAGGTTGTAGAGCGGTCTGATCCGGTCCTGCCGCTTTGCGAGCTTCGCCTCGCCGGACCGGACGTGCTCGAGGAAGAGAAAGCGGCCGCTCGGCTTCAGGACGCGGGCGATCTCCGCGAGCGCTCTCTCCTGGTCGGGCACGCTGCAGAGGACGTAGGTCGCCACGACCGTGTCGAAGCTCGCGTCCGGGAACGGGAGGTCTTCGACCGACGCCTCCACGATCTCCGCAGTCCGGCCGAGAGTCTCGAGGCGCCGGCCGAGGCGACGGCGCATGTGCCTGTCCGGCTCGACGAGGACGAGCCGGGTCACCGCCTCCGGATAGTGCTCGAGGTTGAGCCCGGTGCCGGCGCCGATCTCGAGCGTCGCGCCTTCGGCGTCCGCGAGCAGCTGCTTCCGCTCCTGCCGCAGGCCCGCTTCCTCCGACCCCCTGCTGACCGTGTCGTACAGCGCCGCAAAGAGACGTCGCATCATCGCTTCGGAGACTGGCAGGCGACGGCGCGGCGCGTCAAGCCGCGACGCAGGCCGGGAATGGAGGGCTACGCTCGCCCTGTGGCCGGCCCGCCCTGCACTCACCTCGATGCGGTCGCCGTCAGCGAGCTCCCGGCCGAGGTGGACGGCTGCGAGGACTGCCTGCGCACCGGCGGCAAGTGGGTCCATCTGCGCATCTGCCTGACGTGTGGTCACGTCGGTTGCTGTGACAGCTCTCCGAATCGCCACGCCACCGCTCATCATCACGCCACCGCGCACCCGATCATCCGCTCGCTCCAGCCCGGTGAGGATTGGAGCTGGTGCTACGTGGACGAGGTCGGGCTCGCGATCGACGGAATCGCCGGCGAGAGCCGAATCCCGCCGTCGCCGCTCCTGTAATGGCCGGTGCGCCGTACACCGGGCACTGCATGTGCGGAGCCGTGCGCTTCGAGGTGACCGAGGAGCCGCTGAGTGCCGGCTACTGCCACTGCACGCGCTGCCAGCGGCGCACCGGAACCGCGGCCTCTCCGCAGGCACGGCTCGCTCCCGGGTCGTTCCACCTCCTCTCGGGCGAGGAGCTCGTGCGCGAGTACGCGCCCGAGGACGGCTGGCCGAAGTGCTTCTGCTCGGCGTGCGGCAGTGCGCTCTGGAGCAAGGACCCGGAAACAGGCGCGGTCGGGAGCGTCCGTCTCGGCCTGTTCGACCCCGGCCACGGGATCCGGCCGCAGTGGCACACGTACGTCGACTACGCCTGCGAGTGGGAGCCGATCCGCGACGACGGCCTCGAACGCTACCTCGAAGGGAAAGCCCGCTAGAGCTGGATGCTAGATGCCGCCGATCGAGGCGTCGAGGTCCCGCTGAGCCGGGTGTGACGGCCGGCCGAAGTAGAACCCCTGAGCCTGCTGGCAGCCGAGCTTGCGCACGATCGTGTGCTGCTCGGAGGTCTCGATCCCCTCGGCGACGAGGTTGAGCTCGAGCGCGTGCCCGAGGTCGATGATGCCCTTGAGCAGCACGAGGTCGCCGTCCTTGGTGCCGACGTGCGCGGTGAAGCTCCGGTCGATCTTGACCACGTCGATCGGGAACTGCCGCAGATACGAAAGCGACGCGTAACCCGTCCCGAAGTCGTCGAGCGCGAGGACGACGCCGAGCTCCTTGATCGCCCGGAGCGTCTCTGCGACGCGTTCGTCGGATGAGAGCAGCGTGCTCTCCGTGAGCTCGAGCGTGAGCAGGCTGGGCATGAGCGCCGACGCATCGATCGCGCGCGTGACGTGGCGGAGGAAGTCGGGATGGTGGAGCTGTCGGGCCGAGACGTTGACCGACATGTGCATCGGCCGGCCGTGCAGCTGGCAGAGACGGGTGGCCTCGGTACACGCCTCCGTGAGCACCCATTCGCCCAGGCCGACGATGAGGCCCGTCTCCTCGGCGAGGGGGATGAACTCGCCGGGCGGAAGCTCGCCGGCGGTCGGATGCTCCCAGCGGACGAGGGCCTCGTAGCCGGTGATGCTGCTCCTCCCGAGATCGACGACCGCCTGGTAGTCGAGCCGGAACTCGCCCCGGGCGATGCCTTCGCGCAGCTCGCCGATCCGCTTCGACCGGTCGAGAGCGGCCCGGTCGAGCTCCGGATCGAAGAACGCGTAGCCGAGGTCGGGATGGGCCTTCGCTCGGTACATCGCGATGTCGGCTTCCTTGAGCAGCGTCTCGTCGTGGTCGCCGAACGCGATGCCGATGCTCGCGCTCGTGTACAACGGGCCCGAGCCACTCTCGAGCGGCTTGCCGATCTCCTTCAGCAGCCGCTCGGCAACCCCCACGGCCTGTTCGGGCGTGAGCGGCTCCGTCAGGACGACCGCGAACTCGTCGCCGCCGAGACGGGCGGCCGTGTCGCCGGGCCGGACCGACTGCTCGATCCGGCGGCCGATCTCCCTGAGCACCTCGTCGCCGAGGTCGTGGCCCCACCGGTCGTTGATCCCCTTGAAGTCGTCGAGGTCGACGTAGAGCAGCCCGGTGGCCTCGCCCTCCTCGTGCCGGAGCTTGATCGCGTGGCGCAGCCGCTCGTGGAAGAAGGCGCGGTTGGCGAGGCCGGTCAACGTGTCGTAGAGCGCCTGCTGCCGCAACTGCAGCTCCGCCTCGCGCTCGCGCGTGATGTCGAGGAGGTAACCCTGCAGGTAGAGCGGCTGCCCGTGGTCGTCGAGGACGATGACGCCTTCGTCCCGGAGCCAGACGATCCGTCCGTCGCGAGCGATCAGCCGGTACTCGATGCTCAGCGGCTCGTGCGTCTCATGGGTTTGCGCGTGGGAGGCGAGCACGCGCTCGCGGTCTTCCTCGTGGAGCAGGCGGGTGAACAGGTCGGTGTCGGTCTTCCACTCCTCGACGCTGTAGCCGAGAAGAGGCTCGATCTGCGGGCTCGTGAAGATGTTCGAGCTGACCGAATCGAGCGCGTCGACGTAGACGACGAGCGGCAGGTGATCGATCAGCGTGCGGTAGCGGCGAGCGACCTCGTCCCCAGGGAGGGGGTCGTTTTCGTCGTCGTACTCGCGGAATGCAAGCGGCGCCGCAGACACTGACACGAAATCGGCCTTCTCGGGCCGTCACGCCTCCCCCGGACGGGGTATCGGGTCTGGGCGGCGGTCAGTACGCCTGGCCGGTGAAGGCCTTCGCAAGCTCGAAGCAGACGACGATCAGCACCGCCGTGAGGAGGACGATCGTCCCCAGCGCGGCGGGAAGCATCCGCCACGGGTGTTCCTCGAAGCCCGCGTGGACGTGCGGGTGCGGCAGATGCGGATGCGGCAGGTGCGGGTGCAGCACGGCAACAACCTCCTCGTGCCTGTTGCCGCTCCTCTACCCGTCCTCGAGCCGGCGCCAAACCGTGCCGCAGCGGGGGCGCCGGCTCGTTGCGGTGTCAGCTCAGGCTTTCGCCGCGACCTTGGACGGATCCGGGACGATCCGGATGTACGGCTTCGTCTCGCGCCACTCGCCGAAGAGCTCCTTCGCCTCGTCGTTCGACACGGAGCCGGAGATGATCACGTCCTCGCCGGGCTGCCACTGCACGGGCGTCGAGACCTTGTGCCCGGCGGTGAGCTGGAGCGAGTCGATGACCCGCAGCACCTCGTCGAAGTTGCGGCCGGTCGTCATCGGATAGACGAGGATCAGCTTGATCTTCTTGTCCGGCCCGATCACGAACACGTTGCGGACGGTCTGGTTGTCCGCCGGCGTACGTCCGTGCGCCTCGCCCTCGAGGCCCGCGGGCAGCATCCCGTAGAGCTTCGCGACCGTGAGGTGCGGATCGCCGATGAGCGGATAGTTGGGAGCGGTCCCCTGCGTCTCCTCGATGTCCTGCGCCCACGTCCCGTGGTCGTCCGCCGAATCGACCGAGAGGCCGATGATCTTCGTGTTCCGCCGGTCGAACTCCGGCTTGATGGCCGCCATGTAGCCGAGCTCGGTGGTGCACACGGGAGTGAAGTCCTTGGGGTGCGAGAACAGCACCGCCCACGAGTCGCCGATCCAGTCGTGGAAGTGGATCGTGCCCTCCGTCGTCTGCGCCTCGAAGTCCGGCGCGGTGTCGCCGATCGTCAGTTCCATCCGGTACCTCCTCCTTTCGAGCGACCCTAACGCTCGCATTGAAGGCGTGGCAAACAGCAACGCCTATCGGTAAAACGTCGGTAAGCCCGCGCCTCTTCCTCTTCCTGTGAGCTCCTTCCGAGGAGCATGCTCTCGGCATGACCGCCGACCGACGCTCCCACCTCTTCTGCGAGGTCAACGACCGGATCTACGACCTGCTCGAGTCGGCCGACCCCGACCTGCCGGGGGAGTTCCTGTGCGAGTGCGGCGATGACTGCGGCAGGCGGGTCGTCCTCGCGCCGAACGCGTTCGTGGAGTTGCGCCAGGCCGGTGAGATCGTCCGGTCGCCGGACTGCGCCGTCCTCGCGGACGGCGTGCCTGTTCTGGGCTAGCCCGGCGCGCGCCTGTTCCGGCTCTTGCCGCGCGCGCGGGCGGCTGCGATATTCCTCGCGAGGAGCCCTGGGGTGCCGGAGTACGAAGATCTCGTCGCGAGAGCGCTCTCAGCGCAGGAGCGGGCACGTTCCTTCACGGTCGACGCCGCCCGCGTCTCGAGTCTCGCGCGGATCCTGCGCGAAGCACGGACCGGCGGCACGATGCTCGTCCACTGTGCGTGGTGCGGGAGGCTGCAGGTCGGCCGCGGCTGGCTCAGGCTCGACGCGATCGGCAGCGGCCAGACCCGGATCGCGAAGCAGCTCGTCCGGCGTTCGACGCACGGGATCTGCCCGGACTGCTTCGAACGCGTGAACCGGGATGCCGAGGCGAACCGCGCCGAAGGCGGTTAGGCGCCGACCGTCGCGAGCGCGCGCACGGGCTCGAGCCGGAGCCCGGTCCCCGTGTCGAAGTAGTGGAAGCGCGACGGGTCGACGGCGAGGCGAAACGGCTTGCCGGGCTCGGCGGATGTCCCCGGATCGACACGCGCCGTGAACAGCGAGCCTTCGACCGCGGTGAGCGCCGCATCGTCGTCCCCTGCCGCCGCGCGCACCTCGCTCACCTCGACGCGGGGGGCGGCGACCGAGAAGAGCGCGTGCGTGTCCGCGCCGAGCTCCTCGACGACCTCGACGTTCACGTCGATCCGCGGCAGCGACGGGTCTGCGAAGGCGCCGTCCTCGAAAGCCTCTGGGCGGATGCCGGCGATCACGTGTCCGGCGGGAGGCGCTTCGGCCGCCTGGAGCGGGATCGCGTAGCCGCCGAACTGCACCTGGCCGTGGCCGATCTCCGCCTCGACGAGGTTCATCGCCGGCGAGCCGATGAAAGCCGCGACGAAGAGATTGGCCGGCCGGGCGTAGAGCTCCTGCGGCGTGTCGACCTGCTGGATCCGTCCGTCGCGCATGACCGCGACGCGCTGCCCCAGCGTCATCGCCTCGATCTGGTCGTGCGTGACGTAGATGGTCGTCGT
>JAICZB010000310.1 GCA_025933895.1 Thermoleophilia bacterium | reverse complement strand
GACCATGCCGCTCAGCCTCGCCGGACAGCTCGTCCGCGGGCTCGAGCTCGCGTTCGAGGACGGAAGGATCGTGGGCGTCGAGGCCGAGACCGGCGCCGATGTCGTCCGCGGTCACATGGCGTCGATCGAGAACGCCGATCGTCTCGGCGAGCTCTCCCTCGTCACGAAGGACTCGCGAGTCGGGCAGACCGGCACGCTCTTCTACAACACGCTCTTCGACGAGAACGCGACCTGTCACATCGCCTACGGGTTCGGGTTTTCGAGTGCCTTCGACGGGGAGCCGGACGAGGCGATGAACGTTTCGAACGTCCACGTCGATTTCATGATCGGTGGCCCCGAGCTCGAGGTGGACGCGGTTCTACCGGACGGCACCGAAGTCCCGCTCATCCGCAACGAGGAGTGGCAACTCGCCGCGTAGCGCCCCACTAGGCTGACGCGATGGCACGGAGCTGGGGGGAGCTGCTGGGCGAGCCGGATGCGGTGCCCGCGCGCGAGGAGGAAAGCGAGGGCCGCTTCTTCTCGCGGTTGCGAGACTCGCTGTCGAAGTCGCGCCGCGCGCTCACCGGCGAGCTCGTCGCGGCGGCTTCGTTCGATCCCGGCAACGACGCGGACTGGGAGCGGCTCGAGGAGGCGCTGATCGCCGGCGACGTTGGCGTCCGCGCGACCGCGGAGCTCGTGCGGCGGCTCGAGGCCCGCGGCGAGCTCGCGGACCTGAACACCGCGCTCGCGGAGGAGGTGACCGGGCTCTTCGGCGAGCCGCCGGTCCTCGACGTCGCCCACGAGCCGGCGGTGATCCTCGTCGTCGGCGTCAACGGCACCGGCAAGACGACGACCATCGGCAAGCTCGCGGCGCGGCTCGCGGAGCATGGCCGCTCGATCGTCGTCGCCGCCGCGGACACGTACCGGGCCGCCGCGGAGGAGCAGCTCGAGATCTGGGCGCAGCGGGCCGGCGCGGACTTCGTCGGCTCGGAGCGAGGCGCGGATCCGGCCGCCGTTGCCTACGACGCGCTCGAGGCCGCCGTCGCGCGAGGCCGCGACGTGGTCGTCGTCGACACGGCCGGCCGCCTCCACACCCAGACGAACCTCATGGAGGAGCTCGCCAAGGTGCGCCGCGTCATCGGCGGCCGCCTCGACGGCGCCCCGCACGAGACGCTCCTCGTCGTCGACGCGACGACCGGCCAGAACGGTGTTCAGCAAGCGCGGCTGTTCGGGGACGCGGTCGGAGTCACGGGAGTCGTCCTCACGAAGCTCGACGGCTCTGCGAAGGGCGGGGTCGCGATCCCGATCGCCTACGAGCTAGGCCTGCCGGTGAAGCTCGTCGGCGTCGGCGAGGCGCTCGAGGACCTGCAGCCGTTCGACCCGCACGACTACGCGCGGGCCCTCGTCGCCGGCTAGCAAGGGACTCACGACAAACCCGCGGCCGTAGTAGAGGGTGTGACTGCGAAGCGGACCGTCGTGGCTGCGTCCTTGACCGTCGCATTGTGTTGGATCGTCTTGGGCTGCGGCGGGTCGCACGCGGGCATCTCGACGCGTCGAGCGGAAACACGGGAGTCAACTGGGGGAGCTGGCTTCGTCCAGGCATCGAGGAGCTTGATCGCTGCCTGCCACGCGACAGCGCGCGCCGTCGGCTATCGCGTTCCCTGTCCGACACGTGTTCCACCTGGACTCACGGCATTCGGCGG
>JAICZB010000296.1 GCA_025933895.1 Thermoleophilia bacterium | reverse complement strand
GCGTCCGCCCAGAGACGCGCCTCGAGGTGCGACTCGAGCTTCGGGAGGTAGAAGTACGGCCCGCTTCCGCGCTCGAGCTGCTCGCGCGCGTTACGCGCCATGTGCAGCCCGAAGTCGAAAAGTGAGCCGGAAACGGGCTCGCCGTCGACGAGGACGTGGCGCTCGGGCAGGTGCCAGCCCCGCGGCCGGATCAACAAGGTCGCGATCTCCTCGTTCAGCCGGTACGTCTTGTCGGCCGTCTCGAGCGAGATCTCCCGCCGGACGGCGTCCGTCACGTTGCGCTGTCCCTCGACGACGTTCTCCCACCTCGGCGAGCACGCGTCCTCGTAGTCGGCCATGAAGACGCGCGCGCCCGAGTTGAGGGCGTTGATCATCATCTTGCGGTCGACCGGGCCGGTGATCTCGCAGCGGCGGTCGCGGAGGTCCGCCGGCGCCTCGGCGACGCGCCACTCGCCGTTACGCACGTCCTTCGTCTCCGGCAGGAAGCGCGGGAGCGCGCCACGGTCGAGCTCCGCCTGCCGCTCGCGGCGCTGCTCGAGCAGCTCACGGCGGCGCGGATTCAACTCGCGATGGAGCCGCGCGACGAGCCCGAGCGCCTCATGGGTGAGGACGCTCTCGTCCGCCGGAGCGAGGATCTCGATCTCGGCCAGCGCGCTCACACCGTCTCCTTCGTGAACTGCGCCTCCTCGGTCGACCCCTCGAGCGCGAGCGTCTCGCTGTCCGGCGCGACGGCCCGGGTGACGAGGTCGAAGTAGCCCGCGCCGACCTCGTGCTGGTGCCGCGTCGCCGTGTAGCCGAGCTCCTCGAGCTCGAACTCGCGCTGCTGCAGCCGCACGTACGCCGGCATCTGCTCGTCGGCGTACCCGTGGGCGAGCTCGAACATCGCCGCGTTCAGCGAGTGGAAGCCTGCGAGCGTGATGAAGAGGAAGCGATAGCCCCAGCTGCCGAGCGTGTCCTGGAAGGACGCGATCTCGTCGTCGTCGAGGTGCGCGCGCCAGTTGAAGGACGGAGAGCAGTTGTAGGCGAGCGGCTTGCCCGGGAAGCGTCCGTGGATGGCTTCCGCGAACTCGCGCGCCTCGCCGAGATCGGGCGTCGAGGTCTCGAACCAGACGAGATCGGCGTACGGGGCATACGCGAGCCCGCGCGAGATGGCGGCTCCGATCCCGTCGCGGACGCGGTAGAAGCCCTCGGAGGTCCGCTCGCCGGTGACGAAGTCGCGGTCGTACTCGTCGACGTCGCTCGTGAGGAGCGCTGCCGAGAGCGCGTCGGTGCGCGCCACGAGCACGGTCGGGATACCGCACACGTCGGCGGCGAGCCGGGCCGCATTGAGCGTCCGGACGAAGTGCTGTGTCGGCACGAGCACCTTGCCGCCGAGGTGACCGCATTTCTTCTCGGAGGCGAGCTGGTCCTCGTAGTGGACGCCGGCGGCGCCCGCCTCGATCATCGCGCGCATCAGCTCGTACACGTTGAGCGGCCCGCCGAACCCGGCCTCCGCGTCGGCGAGGATCGGCACGAGCCAGTCGGGGCCGTTCCGTTCCTCCGCCCAGTCGATCTGGTCGGCGCGCAGCAGCGCGTTGTTCAGGCGGCGGACGAGGGCTGGGGCGCTGTTCGCGGGATAGAGGCTCTGATCCGGATACGTCGCACCGCCGAGGTTGGCGTCGGCCGCCACCTGCCAGCCGGAGAGGTAGATCGCCTGCAGGCCGGCGCGGACCATCTGGACGGCCTGGCCGCCGGTGAGGGCGCCGAGCGCACGGACGGGCTCGTCGCTCCGGATCAGCTGCCACAGGCGCTCGGCCCCGCGGCGCGCCAGCGTGTGCTCCTCGACGACCGAGCCGCGGAGGCGAACGACGTCCTCGGCCGTGTAGGTGCGCTCGATCCCGTTCCAGCGGTCATCCGTGCTCCACCGGGCTTCCAGCTCCCGCGCCGCGTCCTCGACCATCTAGCCTCCTTGTAGTTTCGGATCCGAAATATACCGTGGACGCACGAAGTTACACCTTCTACGGCATAGAGGCACAGTTCTAGGATCCAGGCTTAGAACTCGTTTCGAATGACCACGCGCTGACCGGGTGCGATGGTCGAGTGCGAGTCAAGGACGCAGGAAGCGCGAATAGCAGCGCTATTCGCGCGACCGAGGACGCAGGATCGCGCCGACCAGCGCGGCCGGACAGTCCGTGCTTCATTTCGATGCGAGTTCT
>JAICZB010000228.1 GCA_025933895.1 Thermoleophilia bacterium | reverse complement strand
TCGGCATCGGAGGCCTGCTGGCCGAAGAGGACGAGGTCGGCATCCTGCTTCTCGAGCGCCGCGGCGAGCAGCCGGCTCGTCGCGACGAGATCCGAGCCCTCGGCCGCGTCGTCGGAGACGAGTACCGCGCGGTCTGCGCCCATCGCGAGCGCCTTGCGGAGCGAGTCGAGCGCCCTTTGCGGCCCGAGCGAGACCGCGACGACCTCGGTGTCGGAGTCGCCCTTGAGCCGCAGCGCCTCCTCCACGGCGTTCGCATCGAAGTGGTTGAGCGCGCCCTCACCCGACCGGTCGAGCCGCTTCGTCGACGGATCGATCCGGCTCGGCCCCTCGGGCACGTGCTTGACGCAGACGGCGATCCTCATCCCGGCGGGACTCTAGTGACGCAGCCCCGACCCTTGGATCACATGCGCTGCGCGAGCGCGAGCACGTCCGTGACGAACGTCTTGCTCACCTTGTACACGCCGTGCTTCCGCACGGCGCGCTCGCCCTGGTACCACCCGGCGAGGGCGAGCCGCGTGTTGCCGTGGAAGTCACGCAGCAGATGCGCGAGGTAGGCGACGCCGGCGCGAACGTTGCCGCTCGCGTCGTGACGCAGGTGATGTCCGATCAGGACGCTCTCGGCGAAGCGGAAGGTCGATGGCAGCAGCTGCATGATCCCGCGCGCGCCGACGTTCGAGACCAGGTGGTTGTTGTAGCCGGACTCCATCCAGGCGAGCGCCCGGACGAGGTGAATGCTGACGCCGTAGTGCGCCGCCCAGCGGTCGAGGAGGGAGCGGACGGAGGCGACGCTCTGGGTGCGGTAGGCCACGCGCGTCGTCGGTGTCGCGACGTGCCCGTGCCGGACGTGCGGCACACGAAGGCGCGTCCCGATCAGGAGCACGTGCGCCGGGTCCAGGTGGTTCATGCGCGCGAGCTTCGAGACGGTCGTGTGGTAGCGGCGCGCGATCGACGAGAGCGACTCGCCCGCGCGGACGACATGGTGGGCTGCGGTGAGGACGCGGTGCCGGTGGTGGTGGCCGCGAGTCGTGTGCACCTTGACGGCGATCGGTCGCGCGAGCGGTACGGGCTCGCGCCGGATGAGCGCGGCGAACGTGTGGGGTCCGACGACACCGTCGCCACGCAGATGCATCCGCTGCTGCATGAGGCGTACGCCGTGCAGCGTCGGGCCGTCGTAGTACGCGTTGATCGGGACGCTGATCCCCTGACGCACGAGCAGGAACTGGAGCACCGCGACGTCCCAGCCGAACGCGCCGCGATGGAGTGTCCGCGCACCGAAGAGCGGGCGGCCGAGCGGGCCGAGCGCCTCGCGCGTACGGGCGTCTGCGAGGCCGGTCACGGGGAGCCCCTGAATCCGCTGGAAGTCGCGGACGGCGGCGACGGTGTCCGGTCCCGCGATCGCGTCGATCGGACCGCGGTAGAGACCCTGGGCGCGGAGCGCGACCTGCAGGCCGGCCGTCTGCGGGTTCCGGCCGCCGGCGGCGGAGGCTGCCGGGGCAGCGGCGACCAAGAAGGCGACGACGGCCCCGAGAAGGAGGATGCGCAGGCGCATGGGTTCCCGGACTACGAGCCGTGCGCCGCGATTCCTCCTGTGGCCTACCTGCCGGTGAAGCGGGGAGCGCGCTTCTCGGCGAACGCGGCGAGGCCTTCCTTCGCGTCCTCGCTCGCGAACAGCTCACCGAACTCCTCGGCCTCCCGCTCGAGTGCGCTGGGCGAGAGATTGAGCAGACGCTTCGCGACGCCGAGCGCGACCGGGCTCTTGGCCGCGAGCTCTTCGGCGACCTCGAGCGCGTGGTCGAGGACGGGATCGGCGATCGCGTCGACGAGGCCGATCCGCAGCGCTTCGTCCGCCTTGACCTGGCGGCCGGTGAGGATCAGCTCCTTCGCGACGCCGAGGCCGCAGACGCGGGCGAGCCGCTGCGTGCCGCCCCAGCCCGGGACGATGCCGAGGTCGATCTCCGGCTGGCCGAGCCGCGCGGTGCTCGAGGCGTAGCGCAGATCACAGCCGAGCGCGAGCTCACAGCCGCCGCCGAGCGCGAAGCCGTTGATCGCCGCGATCGTCGGCTTCGGCATCTCCTCGAGCAGGCCCGCCGCCTCATGACCGAGCGCGCCCCACTCCTTGGCCTCGCCCGGCCCGAGACCGCCCATGTACTTGATGTCGGCCCCGGCGACGAACGCGCGGTCGCCGGCGCCGGTGAGTACGACGACGCGCGCGGCCTCGTCCTCGGCGAGCCCGTGCAAGCGGTCGCAGAGCTCGGTAAGCGTCTCGACGTCGAGCGCGTTGAGCGCCTCCTGCCGGTCGATCGTGACGACGGCGACCGCGTCGCGGCGGTCGACGAGGACGGTCACGCGGTTACGGCGCCCTTCAGGAAGTCGACGATCTCGGTCGTCGGGGCGCCCGGCCCGAAGACTCCGGCGACGCCGAGCTTGCGCAGCTCATCCGCGTCGTCCTCGGGAATCGTCCCGCCGACCACGACGACGACGTCCTCGACACCGTTCTCGCGGAGGAGCTCGAGGATGCGGGGCACGAGCGTCATGTGCGCGCCGGAGAGGATCGAGATGCCGACAGCGTCCGCGTCCTCCTGAATCGCGGTCTCGACGATCTGCTCGGGTGTCTGGTGGAGCCCGGTGTAGATGACCTCCATGCCGGCGTCGCGCAGCGCGCGGGCGATGATCTTGGCGCCGCGGTCGTGCCCGTCGAGGCCCGGCTTCGCGACGACGACGCGGATCTTCCCTGCCATGGTCCGAGCCTACGTCAGAAGACGGGCGTCTCGCGCCACGTGCCCCAGACCGCGCGTAGCGCGTCGCACATCTCGCCCATCGTCACGTATGCGCGCGAGGCGGCCATCATCGGCTCCATGAGGTTGCGGTCCTCGTGCGCCGCGTCCTCCTTCAGGCGCGTGAGCGCCGCTTCGGCCGCCGCCGCGTCGCGCCGCTCCCGGACCGCCTGGACGCGCTCGACCTGCTTCCGCTCGAGCGCCGGGTCGATGCGGAGGATCTCGAGCGGCTGCTCCTCGTCCATCTCGTAGCGGTTGACGCCGACCACGACGCGCTCGCCGCGCTCGACCTCGGACTGGTAGCGGAAGCTCGCCTCCGCGATCTCGCGCTGCATGAAGTTCTGCTCGATCGCCGGGATCACGCCGCCGAGCTCCTCGATCCGCTCGAAGTAGTCGTACGCCTGCCGCTCGAGCTCGCTCGTGAGCTGCTCGAGGTAGTAGGAGCCGCCGAGCGGGTCGATCGTGTTCACCACGCCCGTCTCGTGCGCGATCACCTGCTGCGTTCGCAGAGCCAGCCGCACCGCGTGCTCGGTGGGCAGCGCGAGCGCCTCGTCGAAGGAGTTCGTGTGCAGGGACTGCGTCCCGCCGAGCACCGCCGCGAGCGCCTCGATCGCGGTCCGGATCAGATTCACCTCGGGCTGCTGCGCCGTCAGCGACACGCCGGCGGTCTGCGTGTGGAAGCGCATCAGCCACGACCGCGGATCCTGCGCGCCGTACTTCTCGCGCATCTGCCGCGCCCAGATCCGGCGCGCCGCCCGGTACTTCGCGATCTCCTCGAAGAAGTCGAGATGCGCGTTGAAGAAGAAGGAGAGGCGGGGCGCGAACGCGTCGACGTCGAGGCCCCGCTCCACGCACGCCTCGACGTACGCGAACCCGTCGGCGAGCGTGAACGCGAGCTCCTGCGCGGCGTTCGAGCCCGCTTCGCGGATGTGGTAGCCCGAGATCGACACCGGGTGCATGAGCGGCAGCCGCTCCGAGCACCACTCGATCATGTCCACGACGAGCCGCATCGACGGCTGCGGCGGGAAGATCCACTCCTTCTGCGCGATGTACTCCTTGAGGATGTCCGTCTGGACGGTGCCCCGCAGCTGCTCGAGCGAGACGCCCTGCTCCTCGCCGACACACGCGTAGAACGCGAGCAGCATCGCCGCCGGGCCGTTGATCGTCATCGAGGTCGAGACATCGCCGAGCGGGATCCCGTCGAAGAGCGTCTCAATGTCGGCGAGCGAGTCGATCGCGACGCCCTCGCGCCCGACCTCGCCCAGCGAGCGCGCGTGGTCCGAGTCGTAGCCAATCAGCGTCGGCATGTCGAAGGCCGTCGACAGGCCCGTCTGCCCGTGGTCGAGGAGGTAGCGGAAGCGCGCGTTCGTC
>JAICZB010000179.1 GCA_025933895.1 Thermoleophilia bacterium | reverse complement strand
GACGACGGCAAGTCGACGCTGATCGGCCGGCTGCTCTACGACACGAAGCAGATCTTCGTCGACCAGCTCGAGCACATCGAGGATGTCTCGCGCCGCCGCGGCCACGGGTACGTCGACCTCGCGCTCCTCACCGACGGCCTGCGGGCCGAGCGCGAGCAGGGGATCACGATCGACGTCGCCTACCGCTCCTTCGTCACGCCCACGCGGCGCTTCCAGCTCGCCGACGCGCCGGGCCACGTCCAGTACACGCGCAACATGGTCACAGGCGCCTCGACAGCCGAGCTCGGGGTCGTGCTCGTCGATGCACGACAGGGCGTGGTCGAGCAGACGCGCCGCCACACGTACATCCTCTCGATCCTCCGCGTCCCGCACGCGGTCGTCGCGGTCAACAAGATGGATCTCGTCGACTGGTCGCAGGAGCGGTTCGACGAGATCAGCGCGGAACTCGGTGAGCTCGAGGCTGGAAGCGTCGGCGGCCAAGCCGCCGACGCCCGGCCGAACAGCATGGGACTGCCGGACCTCGTCGTGATCCCGATCTCGGCGCTGCAGGGCGACAACGTCGTCGAGCGCTCCGAGAACATGCCGTGGTACGACGGCCCGCTCCTGCTCGAGCATCTCGAGACGGTGGAGATCGCGTCCGACCGCGACCTCGACAGCCGACGATTCCCCGTGCAGTGGGTGATCAGGCCCCGGTCCGACGAGCACCACGACTTCCGCGGCTACGGCGGCCAGGTGGCCGGCGGCGTCTGGAGCGCCGGAGACGAGGTCGTCGTCCTTCCGGCAGGAGTGAGGACGCAGGTCGAGGCGGTCGAGACGATCGACGGGCCGCTGGAGTCGGCGATCCCGCCCATGTCCGTGACCGTCCGGCTCACCGACGATCTCGACGTCTCGCGCGGCGACATGCTCGCTGATCCCGCGGATCCGCCGGTCGTGGCGCGGGAGCTCGAGGCCCGCGTCTGCTGGATGAGCGAGCGGCCGCTCGAGCCGCGCGCGCGGCTCGCGGTCAAGCAGACGACGCGGTCGGTACGCGCGATCGCCGACGAGCTCGTCTCGCGGGTCGACGTCCACACGCTCGACGACGTGGCCGCTCCGGACAACCTCGGGCTGAACGACATCGGCGTCGTGCGGCTCCGGCTCTCCGAGCCGCTGTGCGTCGATCCCTACGAGGAGAACCGGACGACCGGCGCGTTCGTGCTGATCGACGAGGCGACGAACGAGACCGTCGGCGCGGGCATGGTCCTGAGCGCGTCGTGACCTGGCAGTTCACGCTGACGGGGCTCGGGCTCGGCCTGATCGTCGGCCTCACGGGCGTCGGCGGCGGCTCGCTCATGACGCCGATCCTGATCATCGTCTTCGGCTTCAAGCCGACGTACGCAGTCGGTACCGACATCTTCCACGGCGCGATCTTCAAGTCGTTCGGCGCGCTTCGCCACCGGCGGCTCGGGACGGTGCACGGCCATCTCACGATGTGGCTGTTCGCCGGCTCGGGGCCGATGGCGGTCGCCGGCGTCGTCGTCTCCTACGTGCTGCGAAACCAGATCAGCAACGCGCAGACGATCCTCGGCTATGCCATCGGCGCCGCGCTCATCGGCGGCGGCGGCGGCTTCCTCGCGAAGTCGCTCGTGAAGCGCGGGGTGCAGGCGAGCGAGCTGCCCTTCATCATGAGTCGCCGCGACAAGATGGTCGCGCTCGGCACGGGAGCCGTCTTCGGTTTCATCGTCGGCCTCACGTCGGTCGGCAGCGGCACCTACTTCGGCCTGATGATGGTGCTCGTCTACCCGCTCACGATGCCGCGGATCGTCGGCACGGACATCTTCCACGCCGCCGGGCTGCTCTGGGTCGCGGGAGCCGGCCACCTCATCGTCGGCGACGTCGACCTGCACGCCACGGCATGGCTCCTCACCGGCTCGGTGCCGGGGATCCTGATCTCGAGCCGCTACACCGTGAAGGTCCCGGACCTGACGATTCGCGGCGGCCTCGGCGGGATCCTCGTCATCAGCGGCCTGAAGCTGCTCAACGTGCCGTACGCCAACTGGGTCCTCGGTTTCGGGCTCGGCATCCTCGTCGTCGTGCTCGCGATCTACACCGCGGCGGTCATGCTGGGCGAGCCTCGCGCGGGCGATCCGCGCGCCACGCCCGAGCGCGCCTGAAGGCCTCGACTCTTCAACTTCGTTAACGAGAGGCCCGTAGAATCGGCGGGCTTTGCAGCGGGTTCTCACGACGGGCACGCTTCTCGGCCTGCTGGTGGCCACCGCTGCCGCCTTCGCGATCACCGAGCGCCTGAAGCAGATCAAGAGCCCGGTCTACGGGACGAAGGTCTCGGCGGGCACGGTGGCACGTCCGGGTCGTCCGGTGCTGATCTCGCCGGTCTGTGGCTGCCCGACCAGCAAGGCCACTGTCCAGATCACGCTTCGTCACACCGGGCCTGTAACGGTGACCATCGTCGACTCGGCCGAACACACGGTCGCGACCATCGCCTCCGGCGTGCACATGGACGCGCGGCAACCCAGACAATTCCCCTGGAACGGCCGCACCGACGCCGGCACCGTCGTTCCCGACGGCGTCTATTACCCGTGGGTGCATCTCCCACGCCGGACGTTGGGCTTGATCAACAAGATCACCGTCGACACGAAGCCGCCGAAGGTGTTGTCGGCGACCGCACGTAAAGGCGGGACGCCCGTCCTCTTCGCAGCGCCGGGCCGCACGATCGCGATCCATTACGAATTCAGTGGCCGGGCGCACGCGGTCGTCTACCTCGGCCGCCGCAAGATCACCACCGGCCGCGCGAGCCGGCCGGACGACAAGATCAAGTGGGCGGGGACGTTCGGCGGACGGCGGCTCCGGGCGGGCACGTACGTCCTCTCTGTCGGCGCGCAGGACCTCGCGGGTAACGAGACGCCCGCCGACCGGCGCAAGCAGGTCACGGTGGAGCTCCGCTACATCCAGCTCGCCCCGGAGCGGATCACCGCTCGGGCCGGGCGTCCTTTCACGGTGCACGTAGAGACAGCAGCGCCCCGCTACACGTGGCAGTTCGGCCACAAGCACGGGTCACACCACCGGAGGAGCCTGCGGCTACGGGCGCCTTCGGCGGCAGGCACGTATCGCCTCGTCGTGACCGAGCACGGGCACACCGCCACCGCCGTCGTGCGGGTGCGTGCGAAGTGATCGGCCTGGCGGAGCTCGGCGCCCCGATCGCCTGCATCGGCCTTGCGGTCCTGCTGCTCGCGCGCACGCGCCGGAGCCGGATCGCCGGCCTCTGTTACGCCGGAGTCGGCGCCGCGCTGCTCTCCGCGTCGCTCGCGCCCGCGAACGCAGCGGAGCTGGGGGCGGCGATCGGCGGCACGATCGTGGCCGGCCCGCTCCTCGCCTGGCTCTTCCGCCGCGAGCCGTGGCTCATCGTGTATCTCACGCTCGCCTTCGTGCCGTTCCGCATCGGCTTCCTCGGCCATTCGCTCCTCGTGCCGCTGTATGCCGTCGCGCTCGGCGCGGCCGGTCTCCTCCTCTGGCAGCTGGTCGACGGGGACGAGCGGACACGTGAGCTCGGCATCGCTTCATGGCCGCTCGCGCTCTACCTCCTCTGGACCGGGCTCTCGGTCGGGTGGAGCGTCGACGTGCACGCGGCGGCGATCGACATGCTCGCCTTCTACGTGCCGTTCACGATCATCGCGGTCTCGATCGCGCGCCTGCCATGGGAGTCGACGCGGGTGCGGATCCTCTACGGCGAGCTCGTGGCGATGGCGCTCGTCTTCGCCGCCGTTGGCTTCTATCAGTACGAGACGGGCACCATCTTCCAGAACTCGACGCTCGAGGTCGGCAACACCTACCAGGCCATCTTCCGCGTCAACTCGGTCTTCTTCGACCCCTCGATCTACGGACGCTTCCTCGTGATCGCGCTGATCGCCACCGTCGTGCTCGTCGTCGGCGGCCTCTCGGTCCGGGCGGGAATCGCCGCCGCGGCGTTCGCCGCCGTCGTGTGGCTCGGCCTCCTCATCTCGTTCTCGCAGTCGAGCTTCGCGGCCCTGCTCGTGGCGGTGCTGTGTGCTTCCGCGCTCGTGTGGCGCTGGAAGTCGCTGATCGCGATCGGCGTCGCCGTCCTCGTCCTCGGAGGCGTCCTCGCGACCTCACCGAAGCTCGTGCATGGGCTCCGGCACCACACGATCGGAAGCCTCAACGGCCTCACGAGCGGCCGGGCGAGCCTGATCGCCGTCGGCATCCGGATCGCCGAGGCGCATCCGACGCACGGGGTCGGCCTCGGCGGCTTCGAGCGCGCGTATTCGAAGCGGACCGGCAGGACGCCGAAGAAGAGCGCGTCGCACAACACGCCGGTGACGGTCGCGGCGGAGGGAGGAGCCCCCGGCGTCTTCATCTTCTTCTGGCTCGTGCTGTCGCTGCTGCTCGCCGCGTACCGGCGGATCCGCCACGGGACGTACGGCCCCCTGGCGCTCGCCGCCGGGCTTGCGCTCCTGGCGATCTTCGTCCACTCGCTCGCCTACGCCGACTTCTTCGAGGATCCGATGACCTGGGGTGTCGTCGGCCTGATCGCCGTCGTGTCGCCGTTGCGGGTACGGGCGCGCGCGCGTCGACCGGTCGAGATCGCCGACGAGCCCGTGCCTGAGATGATCGCCCGGTGACGAAACAGTGATCGAGCAGTGGCGGAAGGCGCTCGTCCTCGCTCCGCACACCGACGACGGCGAGTTCGGCTGCGGCGGGACGATGGCGCGGCTCGTCGAGGCGGGCTGCGAGGTCCGGTACGTAGCGTTCTCGATCGCGACCCGCTCGCTGCCGCCGGGCTTCCCGCCCGACACGCTCGCGCGCGAGGTCGCCGAGGCGACGGCCGAGCTCGGGATCCCCGCGGAGTCGCTGACGGTGCACGACTTCGACGTCCGCACCTTTCCCGAGCGGCGGCAGGACATCCTCGAGCTGCTCGTCGCGCTGTGGGAGGAGTGGGAGCCGGACGTCGTCTTCCAGCCGAGCCTCCACGACGTCCACCAGGATCACCGCACGGTCGCCGAAGAGGGCCTGCGCGCCTTCAAGCGGACGACGATCCTCGGTTACGAGATCCCGTGGAACAACTTCGACTTCGAGTACCAGTGGTATGTAGCGCTCGAGGAGCGGCACGTCCACCTGAAGGTCGCGGCGCTCGAGCGGTACGCGTCGCAGCATCACCGCCGCTACGCGAATGCCGAGTACGTCCGGAATCTCGCGCGCATGCACGGCGTCAACGTGAACCGCGAGTTCGCCGAGGTCTTCCAGGTCTACCGCGTCATCGCTTGAGCATCGGCCCGGCGCGGCCGATATCCCCAGGATGCTTCGTGTCCTCGGGATCCCGGCTGTCCTCGTCGCCGTCGTCGCAGGCCTCTACCTGTCGGCGAAGAGCATGCAGTCGAACGGCCCGACTTCCGCGTCCGGACGGCAGGCGATCACGCAGGCGCAGTCCGCGACGGCCGGGGTGAACTTCGAGCAGGCCGTGCCGGCCTTGCAGGCGTTCTACGACCAGAACGGGACGTACGTCGGCGCGACCCT
>JAICZB010000224.1 GCA_025933895.1 Thermoleophilia bacterium | reverse complement strand
GGCATGTTCGACGAGGCCGTCGCCTGCCACCACTGCGGCTTCGGCTTCCTCTTCGAGCTGATGGACGACTACTACCCCGCGCCGACGACGGGCCTGGTCACGTGCGATCAGGAGGGCCGAATCCTCGCGATCGGGCGCGGCGTCTTCGAGCTGAGCGGCTGGAGCGAGGCGGAGGTGCTCGGGGCAGACGTCGTCGCCGCCTTCGGCCTCGCGGGCTTCGAGGAGGAGAAGAACCCCGTCCGGCTCTCGCTGGAATGGGGCGTGCGCCGCCTCAACGAACAGCTCCAGCTGCGGACGCGCGGCGGCCAGGTCAAGCGCGTCGTCGGCGACTTCTTTCCCGCGCTGGACGACGACGGCGGCCTGCTCGTCGCGTTGACGCCCGCGCTCGGCTAATTTGTCCCGCGGCGCCGGCCGGCGCCGGGCGATGGAGCTCGCCACGAACCGCCGCAGAGGCTGATGGCTCCTACGATCGAGAGGAGCTTGGATGCGGACGATCGTGGCCATCGGCATTGCGGGATCCCTGGGCGCGCTCGCGCGCTACGGGCTCGACGGGGTGGTGTCGCGACGCATTCCGTCGGCATTCCCCTGGGGGACGTTCGTCGTCAACATGAGCGGAGCGTTCGTGCTCGGCCTCCTGATGACGCTCATGACCGAACAGTTGACGACGGCCCCATGGCTCCGCTCCGCGCTCACGATCGGCCTGCTCGGCGCATACACCACGTTCTCGACCCTCTCGTACGAGACCTACCGCCTGCTCGAGGACGGCGCGCTCGGCCTCGCCGCTGCGAACGTCCTCGGGAGTGCGGCGGTCGGCCTCCTCGCCATCTACCTCGGGGTCGTCGCGGGGAGAGCGCTATGAAGCTCGAAGGAGAGGGCAAGCTGCTGCGCCTCTTCATCGGGGAGTCCGACACGTGGCACGGGAAGCCGCTCTACCAGGCGATCGTCGAGCGCGTGCGGCAGGAGGGGCTTGCGGGTGCGACCGTGCTCCGCGGCATCGAGGGATTCGGTGCCGACTCGCGTCTCCACACGTCCAGGATCCTTCGGCTCTCCGAGGATCTGCCCGTCGTGATCGAGATCGTCGACACGCCCGAGCAGATCGATCGCGTCGTGCCGATCGTCGACGAGATGGTCGGCGAGGGAATGCTCACGCTCGAGCGCGTGCAGATCGTCTCGTACCGTTCGAGCGACGAGTAAGCCGCGAGGACCACAATGGGGAACGTGGACTCGCTCCGCGGACACCTCCTCGTCGCGTCGCCCGCGCTGCTCGACCCGAACTTCCGCCGCGCCGTCGTCCTCGTGACCGAGCACACGGAGGACGGCGCGGCCGGGCTCGTCCTCAACCACCCGTCGCCGGTGGAGGTCGCCGGCGCGGTGCCGCAGCTCGAGCCGGTGGTCGACGACGGGGAGCAGGTCTGGGTCGGCGGGCCCGTGGAGCCTGAGGCGGTGCTCGTGCTCGGCGAGTTCCTCGATCCGGACGACGCGGCGGTGCCGCTCTTCGGCGCGCTCGGCTTCCCGTCGCTGGCGGATCCCGAGGAGATCGTCCCGGCCACGACCCGGCGGCGGGTCTTCGCCGGCTGCGCCGGCTGGTCCGCAGGGCAGCTCGAAGCAGAGCTCGCCGACGAGGACTGGATCCTCGAGCCCGCACTCGCCGACGACGCGTTCACCGACGAGCCGGACGAGCTGTGGCGCGACGTCCTGCGCCGCAAGGGTGGGATCTACGAGCTCGTCGCCCGGATGCCCGAAGACCCGCGCGTCAACTAAGACGTGAGCCGCCGGAACGCCGGCACCGGGATGCCGTAGCGCTCGCCGAGCGCTCTCACGTCCTGCTCGTGCTCGTCGTCGAGGGCGTAGCCGGTCGTGTGGTTGACCATCACGACCTCGGGCGTGAGGCACGGCACGCGCCGGCCGAGGACGAGGCCCCTGCCGCGGAAGCCGGCAGCGGGAAAGATCCACTCACCGCCGTCCTCCATCCGGTAGACGCCGTCGCCGTCGGCTCTGAACGACGCGGGATGCGCGTCGACCTGGTGTCCCTCCTCGTCGACGAGCTCGAAGCTGTGCGGTAGCCCGCCTCCGGCGAGCCCGTAGCCACGCTCGGCGAGCGCGTCTTCGATCCGCTCGGTGTCCTCGAGCCGAGTGACGAGATCGAGGTCGTCGTGCGACCGGGTCTGCTCGCCCAGCAGCGCGTCGATTGCCCAGCCGCCGTCCAGCCAGACGGAGATTCTTCGCGCCTCGATGTGGGACAGCAGGTCGAGGACGCGGCGGGCGTCCATCTCCGCCCGGGGCTCCCTGCCGCGCCCGGCCCTCGGCACGGGGTCACCCGCTCCCCCGCGCCACCACGACGTACGTCCTGATCGTGACGACGCCGGCGTGAGCCTCGCCCAGGCGCCGAACCATCTGCTCGATCCCCGCTTGTTCCTCCGGCGGCGCGGCGATGACGGGACTGGTCGACGCGACCCACGAGACGACGTCGTCGACGCTCATCCGTCGCTCTTCGTCGAAGCTTCGCTCCTCGAGCGGTCCGAACTGCCGGGCGTCGTATCGGTCGCGCCACTGCGGACGGCGCGCCTCCGGAGGACGGCGTGCCCGCAACAGGTCGTCGACGGGACCGAGTAACGGATCGTCGTGGTTGAACTGGTTCCAGAAGAGTGCGAATCCCCCACCGCCACGGACCACGCGGCGCATCTCGGCGAGCGCTCGCTCGGTCTCGAACCAGTGGAATGCCTGACCGACGGTGACAGCGTCCACGGAGGCGTCGGGCAGCGGGATGTCCTCGGCCCGGCCGGCGAGCACCTCGATCCCGGGCGCCGAGCGCACGAGCACTCGTCGCATCTCGTCGTCCGGCTCGACCGCAACGACTTCGAGCGGGCGAGCGACAAGGGCCTGCGTGAGCCTTCCCGTGCCGGCCGCGAGGTCGAGGACCCGGGCGCCTGAGCCGAGCTCGAGGTGCTGGAGCGCCCAGTCGACGCCCGCGTCCGCGTACGGCGGCCGTGCTCTTTCGTACTCCTCCGCCACCCGACCGAAGCTGAACCGGAAGCGGTCCTCAAGCATCGGCACGCGCGAACACGAACGCGTAGGTGAACCGCGGCAGCGGGAACCGCTTGCCGTAGCGGCAGGCCATGTCGTGCACCGAGCGCAGGACGTCCTCGCGCTCCTCCGGCTCGGCGGTGAGGAAAGCGCTCGTCGTCGCGAGCTGGCCCACCAGCGCATCCGGGGTGGACTCCTCGGCGCTCTCGACGACCGTCCGCCCGACCTCGCGGAACCACGGCAGACCCGGCAGCTCGTCGTCCCGGTACGGCTGGTGCCCGGCGTAGCCGATCAGCACGCCGAGCTCGGCCTGCAGCGGATCGCGCTCGTCCCACCAGTTCCAGAGCAGCCCCAGGCCGCCGCCGGGCCGGATCACGCGGTGCAGCTCGGGCAGCGCACGCTCGGGATCGAACCAGTGGAATGCCTGGCCCGCGAAGGCAGCATCTACGTTCCCATCCGGCAGCGGGATGGACTCGGCCGGCGCCTCGTGCCCCTCCGCCTCGGGCACCGCCTCCCTGAGCTGCGCGAGCATCGGCGCTCCGGGCTCGACGGCCACGACGTCGAAGCCGAGCGCGACGAGGCCGCGGGTGAGCTTCCCCGTCCCGGCGCCGATATCGAGGACGCGGGCGCCGGCCTCGAGCCCGAGTTGGTCCGCGGCCCAGCGGAGCGCTTCCTCCGGGTACTCCGGCCGGTGGCGTTCGTACTCCGCGGCCACGGTCTCGAAGCTGCGGGAGCGCGTTGCGCGGTCAGACACGGCTGGAGGGGCAGAGGTCGTGCACGACGCAATCCTCGCAGCGCGGGCGCCGAGCGTCGCACACCCTCCGGCCGTGCCAGATCAGGAGATGCGGGAAGCGGCCCCAGTCGGAGCGCGGCACGAGCCGGACGAGATCCTGCTCGATCTTGACCGGGTCCTCCTGGCGCGTGAATCCGAGCCGCTGCGACAGGCGCCGGACGTGCGTGTCCACGACGATCCCCTGCGTCTCCCCCAGCTCTGACGCGACGACGTTGGCGGTCTTGCGGGCGACGCCCGGCAGCCGCATCAGCTCGTCGAGCCGGCGCGGGACCTCGCCGTCGAACTCCTCGAGCAGCTTCTGCATCGTCCCGCGCAACGCCTTCGCCTTCTGGCGGTAGAAGCCCGTTGCGAAGACGTCCCGCTCGAGCTCGTCCTGCGGCACCGCGAGGTAGT
>JAICZB010000090.1 GCA_025933895.1 Thermoleophilia bacterium | reverse complement strand
CGATCCAGAGGTTGCCGCTCTTGATGTCGGCGAGGTAGCGCGCGAGATTGGGCACGACGGCAACCGGTAGGTGCTCGACCGCTCCGGCCGAGGAACGGCACACGGCGGCGGTGACCCGCGCCGAACCGTGGGCGGGGACCACGACGCCGCTCGCCCCCGCTCCCTCGGCACTTCGGATCACGGCCCCGAGGTTCCGCGGGTCGCTGACCTGGTCGAGGCAGGCGAGAAGCGGCGCCTCTCCTTCGGCAAGCTCGAACGCGTCGGCGTAGCCAAACGGCTCGCACCAGGCTACGACGCCCTGGTGGTCGCGCGTCCCCGCAGCCTCCGACAGGTCGCGCTCGAGCTTCGCCTGCACCCGCGGCCGCTCGACGTCCCGCAGCCAGGACTCGCTGCGCACCGCCCGCTCACTCGCCCACAGCTCGAGCACCTCGCGCGGCCCGCGCAGCACCTCGCGCACCGGGCGCCGCCCGTAGACCAGATCTCGGGTCACGGGCGCCGGACGAGCTGGTAACCGGGAGGTTCCGCGACGTCGCGCACCTCCCAGCCCGCGTCGGCGATCTCGTCGCGCAGGCGATCCGCGCCCGGGAAGTCCTTCGCGTCGCGCGCCGCGCGCCGCCGCCGGGCGAGCTCGGCGACCTCCGCCGGCGCGTCCTCGACGTCGGCGATCGACTCGAGACCGAAGATCCCGAACGCGCGCCGCAGCAACTCGTGGTCGCGCCAGCCGTGCATCACCGCGAGCGCCTCGGGCGTGTTGAAGTCGTCGTCCAGAGCCGCCTCGAGGTCCGCCCAGTCCCCCACCGGCTCGCTCGGCGAACGGAAGACGTTGCGGAACGTCTCGAGCTGGGCGCCCGCCTGCTCGAGCGTCTCGTCGGAGTAGTCGAGCGGCTTCCGCCAGTGGCCGGTCATGAAGAAGAAGAGGAGCCGCTCCCGCCCCCAACGGTCGAGCGCGTCCTCGAGCGAGACGTCGTTGCCGAGCGACTTGTGCATCTCCGAGCCCCGCATGCTGAGCATCCCGTTGTGCATCCAGATGCGCGCGAAGCCGTGGCCGAGCGCGCGCGACTGCGCAATCTCGTTCTCGTGGTGCGGGAACTTGAGGTCGAGCCCGCCGCCGTGGATCTCGAAGCTCGTGCCGAGGTACTTCTCCGACATCGCCGAGCACTCGATGTGCCAGCCCGGGCGCCCGCGCCCCCACGGGGAGTCCCACCACGTGTCCTCGCCGGGCTTGTTCGCCTTCCAGAGCGCGAAGTCGCGTGGATCTTCCTTGAGCGGGTTCGGCTCCTGCTCCTCCATGGAATCGAGCCGCTGCCGCGAGAGCCGGCCGTACTCGGGGAACCGCCCGACGCGGTAGTAGACGTCACCCTCGACCTCGTACGCGAAGCCGGCCTCGATCAGGCCCTCGATCAGCGCTATCTGCTCGGGAACGGTTTCGGCCGCCGTCGGCTCGACGTCCGGCCGGCCGAGTCCGAGACGATCGGTGTCCTCGAAGTACCAGCGCGTCGCGTCGGCCGCGAGCGCGGCGCTGGCCCCGGGCGCCGCGTCGTAGATCTTGTCGTTGATGTCGGTGATGTTGACGACGACCTTCGTCTCGTAGCCGCGATGCTCGAGCCAGCGCTTCAGCCAGAGCGGCAGCACGTTGACCGCGAACGCGTTGCCGACGTGGATGCGCTGATAGACGGTCGGGCCGCACCAGTAGATCCCGATCGGGCCGGGCGGCGAGGGCAGCTCGACGAGCGAGCCCGTGTAGGTGTCGTGGACGCGCACGGCTCCTAGCCTAGTGCTGTGCGGCGCAGCAGCTCGTCGCGCGGAAGTGCGGCGATCACGGCCGCGAGCTCAGGGCCTCGCTCCCGGCCGGTGAGCGCCAGGCGAAGCGCCTTCAGGTCGCCGCCGACGGCCTTCAACTCGCGGACGAGCGCCCGCGGCTCGATCCCCGCCTCGACCAGCTCGCGGAAGCGCGCGAGCGTCTCCGGCGAGTCCACCTTCGTTTCCGCCGGCTCGAGCACGAGGGTCGCGTAGTCGCGGGCCTCGGCGAGATCGCGCGCACCGCGCAACACCGGCGCGACGGAGACGGGAACGCCGACGCGCGCCGCGAGCTCCTCGTCGCTCAGCCCCGCGAGGGCCTCTGTGGAGAGCCGCCGCAACCGCGGGAGATCGAGCTGCACGTCGTGGCGCGGCATTCCCAGCTCCTCGAGGTACGCGCGCACCGCTTCGGCCGGAATTCCTTCTTCCCGCAGCGACGCGACGCTCCCGCCCGGCGCTCGCTTGGCGAGCTTGCGCCCGTCGGGTCCGAGGATCAGGCCGTGGTGGACGAACTCCGGCGGCGTCGCGCCGAGCGCGTCGAACAGGCGACGGTGGAGAGCCTCGTTCGGACGGTGGTCGTTGCCGCGCACGACATGCGTGATCCCGAAGTCGATGTCGTCGACGACGGAGGCGAGCTGATACGTCGGCGAGCCGTCCTCCCGCAGCAGCGTGGTGCCGTCGAACCGATCGCCGAGCGGCGCGCCCACCTCGCGGTGGCGCTCCGCGCGGTCGCTCTGCCGCGCCGGTCCCTCGTCCCAGGCGATCCCGAGCCACTCGAGATCGCGCAGGATCGCCTTCTCTCCGCCGGGAACGTTGCGCGCCGGATCGGTGTCGTCGATACGCAGCAGCATCCAGTCGCCCAGCCGCCGATTCGCGACCGCGCTCAGCGCGTTGCCGAGATGGAGCGAGCCCGTGGGACTCGGCGCGAAACGGACTTTGACCGGCACGCGAGCGAGTGTAAGGTTCTGCCCGCGATGGAGTCCTGGCGCGCAACTGTTCTCCGCCAAAACGGCTAGTCCGCCGCTTCCCACTCGAGCGTCCTAGGGAAGCGGCGGGACGCGACGCGTTCCGCCCCGATAGACGGAGGTGTACGTCGCGATGCCGATGCCACATCGCACCCAGCAGCAACTGATCAAGCGCCGCCTCGTCGGCAAGGACGGCGCCGAGCGGATCCGCGAGCTCCGCACGATCCTCGCCGAACTGCCCGGCTACAGGAACGGCCCGTACGCCGACCTGCGGAAGTGGGTCGAGGGCGAGCTCACGGCTACGCGGACGCGGAAGCGAGTCGTCCACCGCGATTCGATCGCCGTCCGCCGCGAGGGAGCCGCCCAGATCGCGCTCGTCGGGCCCCCGAACGCGGGCAAGTCGTCGCTCCTGCAGGCTCTCTCGGCGATCCAGATCCGCACGGGCGACTACGCGTTCACGACGACGCGGCCGGTCGCGGCGACCACGCGCCTCGGGGGCGTGCTCGTCCAGCTGGTGGAGATCCCCGGGCTGATCGAGGGCGCCGCGGACGATCGCGGCGGTGGGAGGGCCCTGCTCGGCGTGCTCCGCAACGCGGACGCGATCCTCTTCTGCCACGCGTGCGACCGGCCGATCGAGGAGCTCGAGACGATCAGGGACGAGGTCGCCGCGGCCGCGATCGACCTGCCGGCGCTCCTCGCGGCCACAAAGTGCGACGAGGCGCCTCCGCCCGCACATCCGGAGCTACGCGTCCTGCCCGTGTCCGTCCTCGACGACGGAAGCCTCGACCGGCTGCGGGACGAGCTCTGGGCGATGACCGGCCTCGTTCGTATCCACCTGCGCGACGGGGACGACCCGGTCGCCCTCGAACCGCCGGCAACGGTGCTCGACGTCGCGGACACGATCCACCACGAGCTCCGGGAGCGCTGCACCGGCGCCCGCGTCTGGGGCCCGTCGGCGCGCTTTCCGGGCCAGCAGGTCGGGCGCGAGTACGAGCTGAGCGACGGCGACACGGTCGAGATCCTGGGCCGCTAGCGCGTCCGGAGGTTTGGCTTCTCCGGCGGTCGGAAGATCGGAACCATGAGCGACGTCGTCGTCATCACGGGCGCCTCCGGCGGGATCGGGCGCGCGACCGCACGCCGGTTCGCGCAGGACGGCGCCAAGATCGCGCTCCTCGCCCGGGGCCAAGCCGGCCTCGAGGGCACAGCGAAGGAGGTCGAGGAGCGGGGCGGCAAGGCGCTCGTCCTCCCCACCGACGTCTCCGACGCCGACCAGGTCGAGGCGGCCGCTCGGGCGGCGGAGGACGAGCTCGGGCCGATCGACATCTGGGTCAACGACGCAATGGCGACGATCTACGCCGAGTTTCTCGACATCGAGCCGGACGAGTACCGGCGTGCGACCGACGTCACGTACCACGGCATGGTCTGGGGCACTCGCTCGGCGCTGAAGCGGATGGCCGAACGGAACCGCGGCACCATCGTGCAGGTCTGTTCCGCGATGTCGTATCGCGGCATCCCACTCCAGGCGCCCTACTGCGGTGCGAAGGCCGCGTGCAAGAACTTCACCGAGTCGGTGATCACCGAGATCATCCACAACGGTTGGGACGTCCACGTCTCGATGGTGCAGCTCGCCGGCTTCAACACCACCCAGTTCACGTGGGGTCGGACGAAGCTGCCGAAGCAGACGAAACCGGTCCCGCCCTTCTACCAGCCCGAAGTCGCTGCGGATGCGATCCACTGGGCCGCCTATCACAAGCGGCGTCAGATCTTCGTCGGGATGCCGACCGTCCTCAACATCCTCGGCGAACGCATTGCGCCCTGGTTCCTCGACTGGTACCTGGCGAAGACCGCATTCGGCTCGCAGATGACGAAGCAGCCGCTCGACGGCGGCCCGAGCCACGACAACCTCTTCGAGCCGGTCGACGAAGACCGCGGAGCGCATGGGCCGTTCGACGAGAAAGCGCACGCGCACAGCCTCCAGACCACGCTCTCGAAGCACCGCCGTCTCGCCGGCTCGCTCGCGGCCGGAGTCGGAGCCGCCGCGACGGGCGCGGCTCTGCTCCGCAAGCGTTAGCTGGTTACGCCGCCGCTCGCCGGAGCTCGGCGCCCGCGGGACCGAAGCGGTCGGGGTGCTCCTCCTCGAGCACGGCGCAAAGCGCGCGCACCTCTTCCCGTTCCAGGATCGCGCGGCCCAGCTCGAGCGCACGGTGAAGGAGCAGCGAGAGGTCGCGGTGCCGCGCAGAAACGCCCGCGCGCGTAGCCGCCGCCGCGGCGAGCCGGCTCACGACTTCACGCGGGACGGGAACGACTTTCCCGTCGAGGTCGATTTCGATCAGCTCCTCGGCTATCTCCGCCACTCCTTGCTATGACCCGGATTTCGGATCCTTCAACCTGTTACGAGGACTGAACGCGTACACCTTCCCCCAACCGACGACGTAGAGCCGCTTCCCATCCGTCACGACCGGGGTGAACGCGCCATCGGGATACGTCCAGAGCTTCTTGCCGGTGCGCGCGTCGAGCCCGTACGTGCGTCGCTTCAGGGTGGCGAAATAGACGACGCCGTCGACGACGGTCGCCGTGCCCGAGATCGGGCCGTTCGCGGGGAACTTCCAGAGGAGCGCCCCGGTCGCCGCGTCGAGCGCGTAGAACGTGTGGTCGTACGAGCCGACGAAGACACGGTGCTGCCAGATCGCAGGGGAGCCGTAGACGAAGCCGCCGGTGCTGTACGACCAGCGGCGCTTCCCGGTCCGGGCGCCGAACGAGTAGACGTGGTCGTCGGTCGAGCCGAGATAGACTCGGGAGTACGCGATCGAAGGCGTCGAGTAGAACTGGCCGTGCCCGCCGAACCAGTCGCGGTTCGACTCCGCGCGCCAGAGCAGCTTGCCGTCGCTCGCGCGCAGCGCATAGAGGCGGCCGGCGTAGTCTCCGAAGTAGATGCGGCCGCGGTCGTACGCGATCGCTCCCTTCACGGCGCCCCCGCCGTGGAAAGTCCAGATCGTCTTGCCGTCGACGCCACGGAGCGCGTAGACGTCTCCCTCGGCGTCTCCGACGTAGATCCGATTGCCGGCGACGGTCGGGGACGTCTCGCTCGCTCCGATCCGCTTCCGCCACCGGAGGCTGTGCGAGGGGCCGGCCGCGAGCACGAGGAGCTCGCCGTCCGCGGCCCGCACCGCGCCCCGGCTACACGGCTGCCGGTTGAGGAACGTCTCGAAGACCGAGCCGCGGCCGAGACGGGTCACCGCCGGCGACGCCGCCTGGCAACGGCCTACGTGAACCGTCCAGAGCCGGCGCCCGTTCCGGCTGGAGACGGCGATCAGGTTCCCGTTGAGGCTCGCGTAGTACAGGTAGTGGAAGGCGATCGCCGGCGGGAACTCGATCAGCGACGTGCCCCCGGTGATCCAGTCGAGCTTGAAGGGCGGCCGGACGCTCCCGACCCCGACGTGGAGATGCTGCGGCACGCCGCCGAACATCGGGGAGACGAGCGGGCTCGACTGCGGCGGTGCGACGGTCTGCGTCGGATCGAACTCGGTCGACGTGCCGCGCACGCTGCCCCCGAAGCGATGCGTCGACTCGTAGTAGGCGGCCCCGATGCCGCCGACCAGGATCAGGATGCCGGCGACGGCGACGAGGCGGCGCATCCGCCGGATGATGCCTGCCCCGGCCGACGCCCGGCGCGCGCATGGCACCTACGAGTCGTCTGCCGCGTGTGTCGGCCGCAATCCGGTTCGCCGCATTCGCAACGGAAGTCCCACTTGTCCCTCTTCGGAGACTTTCAGGCATTCCTGCTGCGCGTCTAGTCTCCGCCGCGTGGAGGAGCTTCTCCTGGCCTGGTTCGGCCGGAACGGCAGAGATCTCCCCTGGCGCACGACCAGGGATCCGTACGCGATCCTCGTCAGCGAGGTCATGTCGCAGCAGACGCAGGTGGAGCGCGTCGTGCCGCGCTGGCGGTGCTGGCTCGACCGGTGGCCGACGATCGAGGAGCTCGCCGCGGCGCCTGCGGGCGAGGTGATCCGGGAGTGGCAGGGCCTCGGCTACAACCGGCGCGCGCTTTCCCTCCACCGCGCGGCGCAGCAGGTGGCGGCTCACGGCTGGCCCGACGACCTCACCGAGCTCCCCGGAGTCGGCCTCTACACCGCGGACGCGGTCGCCTGCTTCGCCTTCGGCCGCCCCGTCCTGCCCGTCGACGTCAACGTGCGGCGCGTCTCGGAACGCACCGGCCTCTCCTTCTCGCCGGCGGCCGCGCAGGGGCTGATGGATCTCGGCAAGACCGTCTGCCTCGCGCGGCTCCCGCGCTGTGAGATCTGTCCGCTCGCCCAGGCATGTCCTTCGCGAGGCCGCCGGTTCGAGCCGAGCCGTCGCCAGGGGCCGTTCGAGGGCTCGTTCCGGCAGCGGCGCTCGGCGGCACTGCGCGCGGTTCTCGCGGGCTCGCGACCCGACGACAAGGAGGCGCTCGCCTCTCTCGCGCGCGACGGCCTCGTCCGGCTGGACGGAGAGGCCGTGTCCTTGCCGGAGTAGCCGGGTACCATCCGGCCGATGGTCGCAACGTCCCTCGTCACGCTTCTGATCCCGCTCTGGATCGTTCTCGGGCTGCTTGCGATCCTCGGCGTGCTCGGCCTGCTCGGACGAATCCAGGGCGGTCGCTACCTCAAACCGCTGTTCGCGCTGATGTCGAAGGTGCCGTTCCTGCGCCGGATGCTCGAGAAGGCGTCGAAGGCCGCGATCGAGCGCACGAATCCCGAGCTCGCGAGCGCGATGCGCAAGCTCGAGCCGCACGCCAAGCAGCTCCACAATCCGCAGCAGGCGCAGAAGGCGATGTCGCGCCTGACGCGAGAGGAGCGTGCGGCGCTGCTCGCGATGCAGGAGCAACAGGGCGGCCCGGAGCTCGAGGCGGCGAACCGTCAGATGCGCCGCCAGATGGAGAAGCAGCGCAAGCGGGGGCGCTAGCTAGACCTCGAATGCATGCCGGACCCAGATGTTGGGTTCGACGTAGACGCCCCGGCCGTTCTTGAAGTGAACCGGGACGAGCGCGCCCGGGACCACGTAGTTGCCGTCCTCGGGGAACACCATTCCCGTCCACTCCTCCCACTCGGTGCGGGTGCCCGAGATCGTCATCGAGCGCGGCGCCGTCGCCAGCAGCTCGCCGCCGAGGCGCTCGTGCGTGCGGAGCCACGGGTCGTACGGCAGGCCGTCACCGCGCCGCCAGCCGGCGTAGCTGTCGAGCGCGACGAGCGGGTAGCGGTCCTTCCAGGTCGGGCGCACCGGCGCGACGAGCGAATCGAGTCCGTGGCCGGAGGCGATCGCGGCCAGCCGCCGCAGGATGGTCTCCGCGATGCCCAGCCCGCGGTACTCGGGGACGACGCCCGCGACGATCGTGCACAGCGTCGTCGGGGCCCCCTCGACGCCGTCGGTTAGCGCCCAGTCGACGCCGCGCGGCGACGGGCTCCCGTTCCAGCCGACCGGCACGCTGCACGCGTAGCCGACGGTCCGGCGCCGTCCTCCGTCGCGGTCGACGACCCAGAGCTGGAAGTCCGGATATTCGTCGTAGAGCCGCGGCCAGAACGACTGGACGACCGAGTCGTGCGACATGAACTCGGGCCAGATGCTCGGGAACGTCCCCCGCAGCTTCGGGTGCTCGGCGTGGGTGACGAGAGCGAGCTTCATCGGACGAGAAGGGCCACTACCTGCGCGGCGAGGCCTTCGCCGCGTCCGGTGAAGCCGAGACGGTCGGTCGTGGTTG